>JAFGTL010000712.1 GCA_016934125.1 Candidatus Hydrogenedentota bacterium | reverse complement strand
GCAGAGGGTGCGCGAAGCCGCGCGAAGAGGAACACCGGACACGGATCGGGGCCAAGAGGGAGGATCAACCACGAATGGACGCGAATCGGAGGGAAGATGGACGGGAATCAGGGCCGACTTGTGGGGCCTTGAGTGGTGCGGTCGGGAGACCGCACCACAACAGGGAGAGAGGAGCACCGGACACGGATCGTGCGCGAGGCCGCGCGGAGCGGGTGCAAGAGGGGAGCATTGACCACGGATTGCACGGATGACACGGATCGGGGCCAAGAGGGGAAGATCAACCACGAATGGACACGAATGGACGCGAAGCGGATGGAGGACGAGACAGGCAGAGGACGCGGCGGCTGGACGGGGGGTGCCGGAGATGCCGGCTGAACGACACGGGGGAAGGAAGGGAAGCCTTAACCACAGATGGACACAGATGGGAACCGTTCTGGGAGAAGGCAGACGCGGAGGAGGAGGTCTGTGAGGGGGGGGTGCCCCGAATCTGCGGACGGGCCCGCCCGCGTCAAGAAGTGCCTGCAAAAGAGCCCTGTGGACGCGGCTCCGGTCGCGTGGGGGGGGCGCTCTCGCTCGGGGAGCCCGGCGGCTTCTTGAAGGGCTCTGTGCACTCACGCTTTTGGTGAGATTGCGCCGGGTGGCGATTGCATCGCCCGCAGGCGTCGGGTAGGATCGGCGCGGCTTGAGAACGCACGAGACGGTTCATCGCACACAGAGGAGGCCATCATGGCGTCTTTGGCTCTTGTCGGTTCGTTGTTGTTGAGTGCCGCGGCGGAAGGGGATTCCGGGGATACAGGCGCAGCATCGGCCCGCCCTGTCCGGCTCATCTTCGACACGGACATCGGCAACGATGTGGACGATGCGCTCGCCCTCGGCGTGATTCACGCCCTCCAAAGCCGCGGCGAGTGCGAACTGCTCGCCGTGACCACTACCAAAGACCACGAGCTGTGCGGGCCCTTCGTGGATGCCGTCAACACGTTCTACCGCCGGCCGGGCATCCCCATCGGCGTGGTTCGCGACGGCGCGACGCCCGAAGAGGGCCGTTTCCTCGGGCTCGCCCGTGAGCGGGACGGGGGCGCCCTGCGGTATCCCCACGATCTGGCCAGCGGAACGGATGCGCCCGAGGCGGTGGCACTGCTGCGGGAGGTGTTGGCGGCCCAGCCGGATCATTCCGTGGCCATCGCCCAGGTCGGATTCTCGACGAACCTGGCCCGCCTCCTGGATTCCGGCCCGGACACGCACTCGCCCTTGTCCGGCCGCGATCTGGCCGCCGGCAAGGTGGCGTTGCTGTCCGTCATGGCCGGTGTGTTCCATCCCACCGAATACCGCGATCACCGCGAGTACAATGTCGTCAACGACATCCCGGCGGCGCAGAAGATCGCCGCGGAATGGCCCTCGCCTGTCGTGCTCAGCGGATTCGAGATCGGCGTGGCCATTCCCTATCCGGCGGCCAGCATCAAGCAGGACTTCGCCTACGTGGCCCATCATCCCCTCGCGGAGGCCTACCAACTCTACCAGCCCGTCCCGCACGAGCGGCCCACCTGGGATCTCACCAGCGTGCTGTACGCCGTGCGCCCTTCGCGCGGCTACTTCACGTTGTCGGCGCCGGGGCGCTGGGTGGTGAGCGAAGAAGGGCGGAGTTCGTTCGAGGAGGCCCCCGACGGGACGCACCGGTATCTGATCGTCGATGCGGCGCAGATCGTTCGAGCGCGGGAGGCCTTGGCCCAACTGGCCAGCCAGCCGCCCTGCGCCGCCCCGTGACGGCCGTGGCCTTGTTCGCGCAGTCCGCCGGGTGGTAGGATGCCGCCCGACGGCGACGGGCGCCCGGGAAGCACGTTCCAGCAGCCTGAATCCATCGGAGGCACATGCGAGTCGGTTTCTACATCCCCGCGTTTGAACACCTCGGCATCTCATACCTTTCGGCGGTTCTCGAGCAGGCGGGCCATGAAACCGTCGGCTTCATGGATCCCTTGCTGTGCAAAGAGGGCGCGTTTCACACGAAATCCCTCGAACGCCTCCTCGATATGGAGTCCTACGTCGTCGATCAGATCGTGAATTCCGACGTCGATCTGCTGGCCTTCTCGGTGGTCACCAACAACTTCATTCACGCGTGCCGCGTGGCCCGGAGCGTCAAAGCGCAACGCGACATCCCCACCGTTTTCGGCGGAATCCACTGCAGTTCCGTGCCGCATCGCGTCGTCGAGAAGCCCGAGATCGACTACGTGGTGGTGGGCGAGGGGGAGGGCGCCATGGTGGATCTGGCCGGGCACCTCGATGCGGGCGAAACCAAGGCCGAGATCCCAAACATCTGGCTCAAAGACGGCGATCGCGTCGTCTCCTCGGCCCCCCGGCACGTCATCGAAGATCTCGATTCGCTTCCCTTCCCCAACAAAGACGTGTTCTACGCGGCCGCGCCCTCGTTTCTCCAGCGGCACTACATGACCACCGCATCGCGCGGGTGCTGCTTTGCCTGTTCGTACTGCAACAACTCGCGGATGCGGCGGGTGTACGAGGGCAAAGGGCGGTGGCGCCGGCGCCGCTCCGTGGACAACCTCATGGCCGAGTTGCTCCAAGCCCAGGAGAAGTACTCCTTCACCGACATCCGGTTCTGGGACGAGGTGTTTATCGACGATCGGGACTGGCTGGAGGAATTCGCCGAGAAGTATCCCCCCGCCATCGGGAAACCCTTCTTCTGTTGGGGGCATGCGCGCTTCATCGACGAAGACGTCGTCGCGACGCTCGAGAAGGCCGGGTGCCAGGAACTGAACATCGGCGTCGAGGCCGTGCAGGAGGAGACGCGGCGCGAGTTGTTGCGGCGGACCGACACCACCGACGAGATCATCGAGGCTTTCGATCTCGTGCGGCCGACGCGGATGTGGCTGTCCACCGGCAACATCGTGGCGTTGCCCGGGCAGACGGTGGAGGACGTGGCGGAGATGGCCGCGTTCTACAACGAGCACCGTGTGGATCGAACCTGGGTGTTCTTCTTCCGTTACTACCCGAACACGGCCATCGTGGACTTGGCCCTCGAGCAGGGCTACCTGACACCCGAGGATGCCGAGAACCTGGAGGATCCCCCGGAGCGGGCCGTGTCCATCAGCCGCTCGAACAAGAGCGACAATCAGGACATGGTGCGTCTGGCGACCGTCATCTATCTGACGTCCCTGTTGCCGAAAGGGCTCGTGGCGCGCATCCTCAAGAATGATCGATGGCGCTGGATCCCCGCTTTCAACCTTCAGCCGTTCATCGCCATCGCGGCGGCCTTCCTCAAGCGGATCCGCTTCGGGAAACGCCCCACGGTTGAAGGCTACTCAACGTCGCGCTACGTGCAGGCCATGATCCAGTACGGCGCCCGGAAGGCCGCGTGGAAGCTGCGGCGCCGCTTCCGCGGCAGCCCGCGGCGCGACGCCTGACGCTCCACCTCATTCGTTGTACGCGCGAATCTCGTACACCTCGGCCGACGCCATGGCGGCGACGCTGGTGATCGTGAGGCGAAGGCGGCTCACCGCGACGGGCTCGAAGCGGTGCCGGCGCCACCGCTGGAAGTTGCCGTCCTCGCGCACGAGCGTGTGCCAGGCCGCGCCGTCGAAACCGGTGATGGTGTAGTCGGACGCGCCCGGGAGCACGTTCTCGCCGCGTTGCCGATCGCGCACCTTGGTGAGGCGCCGGCTGTCGAGGTCGGTGCCGAAGGTGATCTGAACGGTGTTGATCGAAACCGTGTCGGGGAAGGCCAGTTCGAGCCAGTGCGGAGGCCCGGCATCCGGCGCCGATCGCCACATGTTCGTGGCGCCGTCCACGATGCGGCTCACGCCGTTCACGACGTTGGCCGGGGAACAGTCGACTTGGAGTGCGGCGGGCGGATCGAAGTAGCACGCGTAGAACTGGTTGTGCGGCACCCAGGCATCGGGCCCGTCCGCGCCGGGCCCGGCGTACGCCCGGCATGCGCCCACGCATCCCGTGTCCATGAGCCGCCACGACACCCCCTCCACCGGATCCAGCACCACCCACGCATAGGGCGCGGCCACGTCCCTGTCGAACGTGAAGGACACCCAGTGCTCGCCCCCGGGCGGCACCTGGGCCACGGCCACGGCGACGTCGTCCGTCGAACCGAAATCGCCCGAGTCGGGTGCCGCGCGCAGGTGGAGGCGGGCCGTGACGGGCGCGTCCTGTTCCGAGCGGAGCAACAGCGACGCCGTACGCACCCGGCCGCCATGCATGACGGGCATCATGAATGCGCGGCGATGATCGAGCCTGTGGTAGTCGCGGCCCGGGCGCACATCCTCGGCTGAGAACGACAGGTAGTCGGCGCAGGACGAGGCCGTCACGGAGGCGGTGCGCGCCAGATCGGCCGGATCCGCGTTGACGAGGCCGGGAATGTAGTGGTCGTTTTTCAGCAGCGTCTGTCGGAGCTCAGGGAGGTGTTCGTCGCGCAAAGTGCGCGGATCGATGTCGTAACGTGCGCACAGGGCCGCGGCCGTGCCGGCGGCCTGGCCGAGGGTGGCCAGTGTGCGTTCGACGCGCACCGTGCCGAGGGCCAGGTGGGTGACGCTCGCGCACCGGCCCGCGAACAGCAGGTTCGCCACGTTCACTGAGTACAGGCACGAGAACGGGATCCGGCACAGGCCCGGATAGTGGTGGTTGGTGTGAAACGGGCCCTCTTGGCCGCCGTAAATGCCCTGGGGATTGTGAATGTCCAGGGGCCAGCCCGCGTACGCGATCGTGTCGGCGAAATCGGCGTTGCCGAGCACGTCGTTTTCCGTCAGCACGTGGTCGCCCATGAGGCGGCGTGTCTCCCGTTTCGCGTTCAGGTAGGACACGCTCGTCAACGCCAGCCGCTCCGCCCGTTTCCGCTCGGCCCATACGTTCTTGATGTAGTCCCAGTATCCGAAAGTGATCCGCACGAGTTCGTCCCGCGCCTGCTCGGCGTTGTAGAGATCGTCGCGCGTCCCGGGGTGCTCCACCCACCATTCACCCGTGACGACGTTGCGCGGATGCCGGTTGATGGTGGCCAAATCCGGTAGCCGGGCCGCCCACGGCGGCGGCTCGTATGCGGCGGGCGCCCCCATGTCCTCGGCCCGGTATCCGAGGCTGCTCCCGTCCATGAGGCACCCGCTCATCGTGATGGCGTCCGGCTGCTCGGGCGCGTCGGGCTCGTCGAACTCCCACTTCGCCTCGCGTCCGAGGCGGTAGCGTGCCCCCGCATAGTATCCCGCCCATCCGTCCCCGGTGCAGTCCACCACGTAGTCCGCGTCGAAAATGCCGCAGGTTCCGTCCAGCACATCCACCGTGCGCACGCCCGAAATGTGTTCGGCGTCGGCCATGATGACGCCGACCATGCGCGTGTTGAGGAACACGTGCAGGTTCGGCTCGTTCTCACAGAGGATCCGGAACGGCTCGCTCATCTTCGGGAATCCGTGCTGGGCGCGGAGCCGCGACGCCTCTTCCACGATGCCCGTCTCGCGTGCGTTGCGTTTGGACACCCCGGCGCCCTCCATGGGCACGCCGAGTTCATCGCTCGCGTTGCCGCCCAGCACCGGGCGATCCTGGATCAGGGCCGTGCGTGCGCCGAGCCGGGCCGCGGCGATGGCCGCCGGACACCCCGCCGGGCCGCCGCCGACCACCACAACGTCGAAGCGGCCCATGGGCCGGGGCGTGATGTCGATTCCCCTGAGACGTGCCCGCTCCTGCACGCAGGCCTCCACCTCGTGGGGCGGCACGTAGTCCATGTCGCGCGTCACGATGACGGCTGCGCAGCGCCCGAATCCCCCGGTGAGGTCGTGGAGCGCCATCCGGGCGTCCCCGGCCTCGAGGTGCACGTCTCCGGCGGCCACCCAATGCCAGTCGTCCCGATCGGCCTCGCCCAGTACGCGGGGCAGGGGCTCATCGTGGATGAGAATCTGGAACCGCCCCGGGTGATACTCGGGGAGCCAGTCGCGCACGCGCGCCCAAATGCGGTATCGTCCGGGCTCGGCGACGGCGAAGGTGGCGGTGGCGTCCTCGACGGGTGTCTGCACCCCGGTGGCCAGGAGGCAGGGCGATCCCATCAGGTAGACGAACTGGGTGTCCAACTGCCATCCGCCCCGCGTCTCGAAGTCTGCGGCGTCGATCCAGCGGGTGGCGCCTTGGGCCGGGGGCGCGGTTGCCCCGGGCGCGGCGGCCAGTAGCATCCCGACGGCGGTCAACATGTTCACCTCGCGTTCCTCCCTGCGGTTCGATGTGCCGGCCATGGCGCGGCCGGGCCTGGCGCGTCGCCACCAGGGTAGAGGACAGACGCGCCCGCTGCAACCGTGGCGCGGAACCGGGGTGGACTGGGGGTGGCATTTGGTGAGGGGGCGGGGTATAATGGATGGTAATCGATTACCTTTTTTGGCAACCGCACCACGAAAGGACATGGTATGACGGCCCATTGTCGATTCCAACGTTTACCCAAACCGCTCGCGCTCGAGACGCTCGCGCTCGCCGTCCTCGTTGTGGCGATGGCCTCGTGCTCACCGAGTACTACGGCACCCCCTGGCACGCCCCCGCCGCCCGTTGCGGTCAGCCTTACCCCGCTCGACGACTATGTGGCGGCGCCCGACCCCGGTTTCTCCTACCAGACGCCCCCCGAGACGGTGGCTGAGGAGCCGGCCTATGCCGCGTACGCGTACAGGATGACTTCCCAGACCTGGCTGACGCCGGACAAGGTGGACCGAACGGCCTGGGAGCACTGGGTGCTCGTGGTCGTGCCGGCCGAGGTCGCCCATACGCAGGCCATGATGTTCATCGGCGGCGGGAGCAACCGGGGCGGTGACGCCCCGTCGGCGCCGTCCGAACTGGCCCAAGTCGCTGTGCTCACGAAGTCTATCGTGGCCGAAGTCAAGCAGATCCCCAATCAACCGCTCCGATTCCCCGACGAGCACGATGATCGTTACAAGGAGAAGGGGCGCAGCGAAGACGACATGATTGCGTACGCGTGGGACAAGTACCTCATAACCGGCGATCCCCTGTGGCTGCCGCGCCTGCCCATGACCAAGGCCGTTGTCCGGGCCATGGACCTGGTTCAGAAGGAACACCCCGAGGTGGACGGGTTTCTGGTGGCGGGCGGCTCGAAGCGGGGCTGGACGACCTGGACGGTGGCGGCGGTCGATAAACGCGTGGTCGCCATCACGCCTGCCGTGATCGATGTCCTCGATGTCGTGTCGTCGCTGGACAACCACCACGCGGCCTATGGGTTCTGGGCGCCTGCCGTGGGCAGTTACGATGACATGAACGTGCTGGCGCGGCTGCACACGCCCGAGTTCGCGGCGCTCTGCGACGTAGTCGACCCGATCAGCTACGTCGACCGGCTCACCATGCCGAAATACATCGTCAATTCGGCCGGCGACCAGTTCTTCCCGCCCGATTCGTGGCGGTTCTACTTCGATAAGTTGAAAGGCGAGAAGTATTTACGCTATATGCCCAACACGGACCACGGACTCAACATCGAGGCCTACTTCAACCTGGCCTCTTTCTACAAGTCCGTGCTGGCGGGTGTGCCCCGGCCCGAGTTCACCTGGAAGATGGAAACCGGCGGCGCGCTCGAAGTCCGCTGTGAAACCGTCCCGACCAAGGTGGTTCTCTGGCAGGCCACCAACCCGGAGGCGCGCGATTTCCGCCTCGAGAGCATCGGCGAGGCGTGGAGCGGCACCCCGGCCGAGGAATCTGGGCCGGGCGTGTTTCGGGCTGCCCTGGATGCGCCCCCCAGTGGCTGGACCGCCTTCTTCCTCGAACTGGAGTTCCCCAACCCGGTCTTTGACAGCCCCTTCAAGTTCACGACGGGCGTCAGCATCGTTCCCGACACGCTCCCGCATCCGCCGGTGCCGGCTCTTTGAAGTTCTTGAGGATGCGCGAGTTTCGCTCGGCCACGCACTGACCGCGCTGGTGACTTTCGCGCAGGCACAGGGCGTGCGGCGGAGCTTGCCTTGCGCGCCAGGTTGTGATGTCTTAACCGGCGATGGGGGTGATCGGTTTGTTTGACAAGGCTGTTTCTGTGTGCTAAACTCATGGTTTGTGCCGACCAGGAGGAGAAGTGTGTCCTTAGCCACCGGCTAGGCGCGGTGGGTAGGGCGCCTTTTTTGTCTCGGAAGATTCAGCCAACTTAGTGCTGTCGAGTAACCGCAACCGAAGTCTGTTTGGTGTTCACAAAGAAGGGGCTCTTTCATGGCTGTCGCTCGCGACGACTACCTCGAACGCCCATCCTTGGGCCGGATTCCGGACGAAATGCAGTTGCCGGATCTCATCGAGATCCAGACGAGGTCGTATGGAGACTTTCTGCAATGGGACCTCCCGCCCGATGAACGGGAGCCCAAAGGACTGCAGGAAGTGTTCCTGGACGTGTTCCCCATCGAGTCTCCCGACGGGATGACGAAGCTCGAATTCGTCCAGTACTCCTTCGCGCCGCCCAAGTACACCGTGCTCGAATGCCAGGAGCGCGGCCTGACCTATGCGGCGTCGTTAAAGGCCTTGCTGCGCCTGGTGCGTTACGAGGAGGTGGGCACGACGGGCGAACAGCGCGAGCGGATGATGGTCGAGCAGGAGGTGTTTCTGGGCGAACTGCCGATGATGACGCCGACGGGGACGTTCATCATCAACGGCGCCGAACGTGTCATCGTGAGTCAGCTCCACAAGTCGCCCGGCGTCTCCTTCGAGACGAAGATCCATCAGAACGGGCGGGAACTCCTGACTGCCCGGATCATTCCCTACCGGGGCGCGTGGCTGGAGTTCGAGTACGACGTCAACGATGTGCTGTGGCTGACCATCGACCGGCGCTCCAAGATCCTGGCGACGACCTTCCTGCGCGCCTTCGGCTACGAGGACAATGAGGAGATCCTTCAGCTCTTCTACAAGACGGAAACCGCGACGCTCGGCCGCACGAAGATCAAGGTCGGCACGAAATCCTACACGCCCGAGTCGCTCGTCGGGCGGATCACAGCGGCCGACATCGTGGATCCGGAGACGGGCGAGATCCTGGCCGACGCCGCCGACGAGCTCTCCGCGCCGACGGTTGAGCGGCTGATGGGCTCGCACGTCAAAGAGGTGGTGTTGCTCGACGGCGAAGACCTCGTGCGGGATCCGTCCATCGCGAATACGCTGTCGATTGACACGAGCCAGACGGTTGAGGACGCGAACCGGGAGGTGTACTCGCGGATCCGGCCCGGCGACCCCGCCACGGACGCGACCACGCGTGCCTTCTTCCAGCGGATGTTCTTCGATGCGGGCCGCTACGACTTCGCTCCCGTGGGCCGCTACAAGATCAACCGGAAACTGGGGCTTCAGGTTTCGCAGGAAACGAAGACGCTCACGAAGGAAGACGTCGTCGCCACCCTCCAGTACCTGGTGCGGCTGCGCGGCGGCGAGGGCGTGCTCGACGACATCGACCACCTCGGCAACCGGCGCGTGCGCGCCGTAGGCGAGTTGCTGGCCAACCAGGTCCGGGTGGGGCTGGTGCGGATGGAACGAACGGTGCGCGAGCGGATGAATTTCCAGGAAGAGGATCAGCTGACGCCCCAGACCTTGGTGAACCCCAAGCCGGTCAGCGCGGTCATCAAGGATTTCTTCGGCCGTAGCCAACTGTCCCATTTCATGGATCAGATCAACCCGTTGGCGGAGTTGACGCACAAGCGGCGGCTGAGCGCGCTCGGCCCGGGTGGACTGAGCCGGGAGCGCGCCGGGTTCGAGGTGCGCGACGTGCATGCCACGCACTACGGCCGGATCTGCCCGATCGAGACACCGGAAGGGCCGAACATCGGGCTGATGGCCTCGCTGTCCACCTATGCGCGGATCAACCAGTACGGATTCCTCGAGACGCCGTACCGCAAGGTGCAGAGCGGCAAGGTGACGGATGACATCGAGCACCTCTCGGCCTATGATGAAGACAACTACACCATCGCTCAGGCCAACGCCCCGCTCGACAAGCGCAACCGCTTCGAGAACCCTCTTGTGCTGTCCCGGCACCGGGGCGATTTCCCGAAGGTGGATCCGGGCGACGTGGACTACATGGACGTGTCGCCCAAGCAGCTTGTGAGCGTGGCGGCGGCCCTGATCCCCTTCCTGGAACACGACGACGCCAACCGCGCCCTCATGGGCTCGAACATGCAGCGGCAGGCCGTCCCCCTCCTTCGGGCGCAGGCGCCCCTCGTGGGGACCGGCCTCGAACACGTCACCGCGCGCAATGCGGGCACGGTCGTCAAGGCCGAACGGCCCGGCGTGGTCGAGTACGCGGACGGCGAAGTCATCCGCGTGCGGCATACGAAGCGCTCCCGCGGGCAGGACGACAACCCGTTCCGCGCGGACGATGACGTCTACTACCTGAAGAAGTTCGTCCGCTCGAACCAGAACACCTGCATCAACCAGAAGCCCATCGTGAACCGGGGCGACAAGGTCGAGGCGGGGCAGATCATCGCGGACGGGCCGGCCACAGAAGGCGGCGAACTGGCCCTGGGCCAGAACACGCTGGTGGCCTTCATGCCCTGGGAAGGGTATAACTTCGAGGACGCCATCCTCATCAGCGAAGACCTCGTGAAGCGCGACTCGTTCACGTCGATTCACATCCACGTGTTCGACATCGAGGCCCGCGACACCAAGCTCGGCCCCGAGGAGATCACCCGCGACATCCCGAACGTCGGCGAGGACGCCCTCAAGAACCTCGATGACTCGGGAATCGTGCGCATGGGCGCCAAGGTGAAGCACGGCGACATCCTTGTCGGCAAGGTGACGCCGAAGGGCGAAACCGAACTCGCCCCCGAGGAGAAGCTGCTGCGTGCGATCTTCGGCGAGAAGGCCGAGGACGTGCGGGACGCCTCGCTCACCGTGCCGCCCGGCACTGAAGGCGTCGTCGTGGACGTCAAGATCTGCAGCCGGCGGGACAAGGCGGCGGATAGCGGCACCAAGAGCGCGCTCACGGCCCAGGTGACGAAGGTCAAGCGCGAGTATCAGGAGAAGATCGACGAAGTCCGCACGACCTTCGTGAAACTCGTGAAGGACGACCTGATCGGGTTGCGGATCCTCGAGGACGTGGTGGACCACAAGACGGACGAACTCGTCCTCGAAAAAGGCAAACGCATCAAGGTGTCGCATCTGGACAGGGCGGACTACTCCGTGCTGGCCCGGTTGCGGGTTGAAGACAAGCGAATCCAGACGAAGCTGACGCGCCTGGTCAACATGGCCGCGATGGAAGAGGCCAAGCTGATCGCCTTTCGCGACAGCAAGATCGAGACCCTGCGGAAGGGCGACGACCTGCCGCCGGGCGTCATCAAGCTCGTCAAGGTGCTGGTTGCCACCAAGCGGCGCCTGTCCGTCGGCGACAAGATGGCCGGGCGGCACGGCAACAAGGGTGTGATCGCCAAGATCCTCCCCGTTGAGGACATGCCCTTCCTGCCCGATGGAACGCCCGTGCAGATCGTGCTGAACCCGCTGGGCGTGCCGTCCCGCATGAACGTGGGCCAGATCCTGGAAACGCACCTCGGGTGGGCCGTCAACGCCCTCGGGCTCCGCGTGGCGACGCCGGTGTTCAACGGGGCGTCGGAAGAGGTCATCCGCGACTACCTGCGGCAGGCCGGGCTCCCCGAAGACGGCAAGATCGTCTTGCGCGACGGGCGCACCGGCAAGCCCTTCGACCAGCAGGTTACGGTGGGCCAGATCTACATGATGAAGCTGAGCCATCTCGTGGATGACAAGATCCATGCGCGGGCCATCGGGCCCTATTCGCTCGTCACCCAGCAGCCCCTCGGCGGCAAGGCCCAGTTCGGCGGGCAGCGGTTCGGCGAGATGGAGGTGTGGGCGCTCCAGGCTTATGGTGCGGCCTACACGCTTCAGGAACTGCTGACCGTGAAGTCGGACGACATTCAAGGGCGCACGCGGGCGTACGAGGCCATCGTGAAGGGCGACAAGGAAGTCGAGCCCGGGCGGCCGGAGTCGTTCAACGTGTTGGTGCGCGAGATGCAGAGTCTGTGTTTGGACGTCATCAAGCTGTTGCGCGTCGAAGGCGGCGGCGAAGGTGACGAAGACGAAGAACCGCTGGAGGGTCAGATTCTTGGCTAAGCACATTCCGACGACGGGTGATCGGTTCGACGCCATCCAGATCCGGCTGGCCTCGCCCGAAGACATCTTGAAGTGGTCCCGTGGGGAAGTGAAGAAGCCGGAGACCATCAACTACCGCACGTTCAAGCCGGAGAAAGACGGCCTGTTCTGCGAGCGCATCTTCGGCCCGGTCAAGGACTGGGAGTGCGCCTGCGGGAAATACAAGAAGGTGAAGCACCGGGGCATCGTATGCGATCGGTGCGGCGTCGAGGTGACGGAATCGAAGGTGCGCCGCGAGCGGATGGGGTGCATCAAGCTGGCCGTGCCGGTGACGCACATCTGGTTCTTCAAGACGACGCCAAGCTGCATCGGCAACCTGCTGGATCTGTCGATCCGCGTGCTGGAACGCATCATCTACTTCGAGAACTACGTCGTGGTCGATCCGGGCGACACCGACCTCGAGAAGGCCCAGACGCTCACCGAGGACGAGTACCAGGACGCCCGCGAGCAGTGGGGGGACCGTTTCGACGCCAAGATGGGCGCCGAGGCCCTCAAGCTGCTCCTGGAAGAGATCGATATCGACCAGCTCAGTGCGGAGTTGCACGCCGCGGTGGCGAGCACGACTTCGATGCAGGCCCGGACCAAGGCCATCAAGCGGCTGAAGGTCGTCGAGGCGCTGCGGAAGTCCGGGAACAGCCCGGCGTGGATGGTGCTGGACGTGATCCCCGTGATCCCGCCCGACCTCCGCCCGCTCGTGCCGCTCGAAGGCGGCCGTTACGCGACGAGCGACCTGAACGATCTGTACCGTCGCGTGATCAACCGGAACAACCGCCTGCGCCGGCTCATCGAGCTGCGCGCCCCCGAGGTGATTCTGCGCAACGAGAAACGGATGCTGCAGGAGGCCGTGGACGCACTGTTCGACAACGGCCGCCACGGCCGAACCGTCCTCGGCGCGGGCAACCGGCCGCTGAAGTCGCTGAGCGACATGCTCAAGGGCAAGCAGGGCCGGTTCCGCCAGAACCTGCTCGGCAAGCGCGTGGATTACTCGGGCCGGTCGGTGATCGTGGTCGGTCCCGAACTGAAACTCCACCAGTGCGGCCTGCCCAAGAAGATGGCCTTGGAGCTGTTCGAGCCGTTCATCATCCGCGAACTCAAGGAACGCGGCGCGGCCTCGACGATCAAGGCGGCCAAACGCATCATCGCGCAAGGGCGCGAAGAGGTGTGGGACATCCTCGAAGAGGTGATCCGCGATCACCCGGTGCTCCTGAACCGCGCCCCCACGCTCCACCGCCTGGGCATCCAGGCCTTCGAGCCGGTGCTCATCGAGGGCAAGGCGATCCGGATCCACCCCCTGGTGTGCGCGGCCTTCAACGCGGACTTCGACGGCGACCAGATGGCGGTCCATGTGCCCCTGATGCCGGCGGCGCAGTTGGAGGCCCGCCTCCTCATGCTGTCGTCGACGAACATCCTCAAACCGTCGCACGGCCGCCCGATCGTCACGCCGAGCCACGACATCGTGCTGGGCATCTCGTACATGACCAAGCGGCGCGTAGGCGCCCGCGGTGAATGGAAGAGCGACTGGACCGGTGAGAACGGCGAGATCCTCCAGCCGGGCAAGGTATTCCCCGACACGGCGTCGGTCGTGCTCGCCTATGAGATGCGCGCGGTCGACATGCACGCCGCCGTCAAGGTCTGGAACGACGGGGCCGTGGTCGACACCACCGTCGGCCGCGTCATGTTCTGCGAGGCCCTGCCCGAAGAGGTGACCCTGGCCGACGTGAACCGGGAGCAGGACAAGGACTCGATCGGCGACATCATCGCGAACTCCTACACCGTGCACGGCCACGACAAGACGGTGCAGCTCCTGGACGCGCTCAAACGCGTCGGGTTCAAGAACGCCACCCTGGCCGGCCTGTCTATTTCCGTC
>JAFGTL010000711.1 GCA_016934125.1 Candidatus Hydrogenedentota bacterium | reverse complement strand
CTCGGCCCACTCCATGATGTGAGGCACGCAGTTACAGATGCAGTGGTGGATCGTGTAGATCGAGTCGCGGAACGTGCAGAAGTAGCCCGCCACCAGGGCCGCCTTGATGCGTTGATCCTGCGCAGCGAAGAAGAGTGTCGTCGTGCCGCCGCCCGACAAGCCGGCCGCGCCGATCCGGGACGAGTCGACCTCGGCCTGCGTTTCGAGGAAATCGACCAGACGCATGGCGTCCCACGTGCGCAAGCCGACGGGCGTCATGCCGATGAGGAATGCGTCCATGGTGACGCGATGGCAACTGTGGGGTGTGTCGTGGCGCGAATCGTGGCGCGTCTCATTCCAGCCCCGCTGCACCGCGGCCAGGGTGATGTAGCCGTGTTCGGCGAGATACACCGCATAGTCGAGGGCGTGTGCGCGCGACTTCTCCCGCTCCGCTTCCGTGCCTTCGCCGATGTAGGGCATGATGCCGCTGTGCCCGTGGAGGCAGACAATGGCCGGCGTCTCGCCCTTCAATCCCTTCGGCACGAAGTAATACGCGGGCACCCAGTAGTTGCGTTCCGAACGCACGTAGATCTTGTGCCGGACGAAGGCGTCCGTCTCCATCTTCTCGGCCCAGTCCACCTCGAGCGGCACGGGATCCGGCGTTCGCCCCAGGAGTTCCCGCAGCTTCGCGTCCATGCGCTTACGCCACGCGGCGTGCTCTTCTTCCGTGGACGCGTTCCACGCGAGTTTCGGCACCGTCTCGTCCGCCGCCGCCTGGAAGTAGTCGAACACCTTGCTGTTTCGCGTCATCGATTCCTCCTGGGCCGCTGTCGGCACCGCCATCATCGCCCCAACCGCTGCCACCATCGCCGCCGCAACTGCATCCTTCATCGTTGCAATCCCCCAATACCATGTCGTTCCACGAGCCATTGTATCGCCTTGGTGCGGCCGAATGCGACGCCGTGGGCCCCGCCGCAATTGGCCGGGGCTCTCCAGGCTTGGCAGCGCATGCTTGGAAAGGGGTTGACATACTGAGAAGTTCTTGGTAAACTATGATTAGAACTTCTTGGTATGGAGGCCATCGTCATGAACAAAGAACTCGTCGGCGCGTCGACTGGGTTGTTGGTGCTCGGAATCCTGGCCCGGAGCGCCAGCTATGGCTACGAAATCGTGAAACGGCTCAACGCCGAGGCGGAGGGGCTCTTCCTCTGGCAGGAGGGAACGCTGTATCCGGTGTTGCACAAGCTGGAGAAGGCCGGCCTTGTGCGGACGCAGTGGCAGGACGCAGACACGGGCCGGCGCCGTAAGTACTACTACATCACGGCGGAGGGCCGGGAGGCCCTGACGGAACGCACGGAAGAGTGGAACGCATTCAACCAGATGGTGCTGCGTTTGGGGGAGGTGCGCAATGGATGACAGGGTGAGTTCGGAGACACGCAAGCAGATCCAGGCCCTTTGCAGGAAGATCTCCGTAGCGCACCACTTAGACGCGGAGATCCAGGAGGAGCTGTCCGGCCACATGGAGGACAAACTGGCCGCCTACCTCGACGGCGAAGAGGCGCTGAGCGAGCAAGACGCGTTTATCCTCGTTCGGGAGCACTTCGGCGATCCGGCGGCCCTCAAGGGGCTGCTACAGGACGTGCACGTGCATGAAGCCCACGTCAGCCTGGCCCGGCGGCTTGCCGTGGCCTTCGCTGTAACCACGGGAGTCCATGCCGTGTTCGTCGTCGCAGCCAGGGCCCTCCTCCACGTCTGGCCGGCCCTTCGCGGGTTCGGCGGCTTCCAGGCGTTGCTTGCAGTTATCGCCGTCGCAACCGCCGTCGCTTCCTGGCTGTTTCTGTTGCGTTTGCAGCGCGGCCTGGCCGCGGGGCGCACGCCATGGCTTCTCACGCGGCGTCCTGCCTACCTCGCTGGTATTGCGGCCGTTCTCTCGCTGATGCAATCGCTCGCGCCCATATCGGCGGAGTTTGGCGCCTCAGGGCCGGTGATGGGCTCCATGCTTGTCTGGCGGCTCACTATGGTTGCCATGGTGGCATCGCCGTTGCTGCAATGTGTGTTGTGGCTCTGGTGGTGCGACAGGCCGCCGCGCAGGGTGCGCACCGCCGTGACGGTGGCCGGCGTCTGGGCCCTCTGCATATGGTTGACATCGTGTGCGGGGGCCTTTCTGCGCCCCGGCGTCCTTTCGGGCGTCCCGTCGCCGCACGTGATCGCTCAGAGCTTGGCGGTATTGGCCTATGCGCTGGCGTGCGCCCTCGCAGCCTGCGGCCTCTACGCCGTGGCCCGCTGTGCCGCCACCGGGCTCGCGCGCGCATCGATCGCGCGCCGGTGACGGGGTTTCCCGGGCTTCCAGCGCGAGTCGTGCACAGTCCGGAGCAGCAAGTACTCACTACATCACCGCCGGGGGCCCGGAAGCCTTGACGGGAAGCACGGAAGAGCAGAAGGTATTCAGCCAGACGGTGCTGCGTTTTGGGGAGGTATGGAATGGATGACAAGTTGAGTCCAGCGACACGCGAGGAGATCCAGGCTCTGTGCAGGAAGATCTCGGTGGCCCACCACCTGGACGCGGAGATCCAGGAGGAGTTGCACGGCCACATGGAGGACAAGCTGGCCGCCTACCTCGACGGCGAGGAAGCACTGAGCGAGCAAGACGCGTTTATCCTCGTTCGGGAGCACTTCGGCGATCCGGCGGCCCTCAAGAGGCTGCTGCAGGATGTGCACGTGCATGAAACCCACGTCAGCCTGGCCTTGCGGCTTGCCGTGGCCTTCGCTGTAACCACGGGGTTGCACGCCCTGTTCGGGATCGCGGCCAGGGCATTTCTGCACGTCTGGCCGGCTGCTCGGGGGATGGGCGGTTTCCAGGCGGTGGTTGCCTTGGCTGCCACTACAGCCATCGTGGTCTCCTGGTTGCTGCTGTGGCGTTGGCAGCGCGGCTTGGCCGCCGGGCGTACGCCATGGCTGCTCACGCGGCGTCCCGTGTATCTCGTCGGTGTGGCGGCCCTTGTCTGGCTGCTGCAGTCACTCGCGCCCATATCGGTGCTGTTCGACGGTTCGGCGCCGATGCTGGATCTCGGGAACGCCTGGCTGATCATCGTGGCGGCTATCACGGCATGGCCTGTGCTCCAGTGCATCGTGTGGCTCTGGTGGTGTGACAGGCCGCCGCGGAGGGCGCGCACCGCGGGCGCGGTGGCCGGGGTATGGGCCCTCTGGATGTGGTTGTCATCCTCGCTGGGGATTCTCGGCGGCTGTCTGCGCGCCGGCGCCCTACCGGCGGCCGCATCGCTGCCCATGCTCGCTCAGAGCGTTGCGATGATGCTCGGCTACTTCGCGCTGTGTGCCGCCATCGCCTGCGGCCTCTACGCCGCGGCCAGCTATGCCGCCACCGGGCTCGCGCGTGCATCAATCGCGCGCCGGTGACGGGGCTGCGTGATTCAGAGCACGGCGACGGCGGGCACCGGCTTGATGAACTGCTGGCGCAGGGAGTACGTGTAGGCGCCCTGATCGGGGATGAGGAGCACGTCGCCCGGTTGGAGGCCGGCGCCCCAGTACGAGCCGCCCCACACGTCGTGCGGCGTGCAGAGCGAGCCGAGGATGAGGCACGGGACTTCCTGCAGGGCCGGGCGTGTCAGATTCAGCACCGGCGCGTAGTCGCTCTCGAAGCGTTCCCACCCGATCATGTTCGTGCCTGCGTCCGTGATGGCCATGTCGGGCCCCTTGCGATCCACCACGGACACGAGGAGGTGCATGGCGTCGTTGCAGATCCACCGGCCCGGCTCGAAACAGATGCGGCAGGGGCCGCTCGCGAACACGTGTTCGCGGATGGCGCGGCCCAGTCGATCCGCAAACACGCCGATGCCCGCGGCAGGCAGCCGGTAGTGCGCGAGCGGCGGGGCCGGCCCCGTATCGAGGAGGTGGCGGAGCTGCCCTTCTGGCGTGCCCTCGGCGCGCAGCCACTCGCCCTGGGTGGGCCAGAATCCGCCGCCGATGTCCAGGAACTCGATCCGCCCCCGGAGCGGCCCGGGCCAGCGGGCGATCTCGGCGCCCAGGCGTTCCACCGTGGCGATCTGGGCGTCGGGAGACAGGTTCCAGCTCACGTGGAACTGGATGCCCTTCAACTGGACGTGGGGCGCGTGGCGCTCGGCCTCCTCCCAGAAGTGCCGCAGCTCGGCCAGCGGGACGCCGAACTTCCGCCATAGGCCGGCCGTGTCCGGTGTCAGCCGGACGCCGGCCCGCACGGGCGCTGCCGCCTTGGCGGCGAGGGCGGCGAGCCGGGGGAGTTCGCCGAAGCTGTCCATGAGGACGGTGACGCGGTTCGCATGCGCGACGGCCAGCGCCAGTTCGGCATCCGTCTTGCCCGGGCCGCTGAACGCGATGTCATGGGCACCCAGGGCCAGGGCGGACTCGAGTTCCTGGCCGCTCGACACGTCGAGCCCGAAGCCGCACTCGAGCAGGCACGCGGACAGTTCGGGAAGGTTGTTGCTCTTTACGGCGTAGTAGAAGGACGTGGTGGGGAGGACGTTCTCGAACGCTGCTCGAAATGCACCGGCGCGATCGCGCAACGTCTGCGTCTCGAGCACATAGAGCGGCGGCGGGCTCGTCTCGAGCAGGGCGAGGTATCTCTCGCGCGCCGCGTAATGCCGCTCGACATAGGCCGTGAGTTCGCCCGCCGCAAGGGAGGGCGTCTGTTGCCGGAGGATGCCGCCGGCCCGCGCCAGGAGTTCGTCAATGCCTTCTGTCATGATCCGTCCACCACCTTCCACGAGAGCAGTCCGGCCAGTTCATCGCATTGCTCAGCCAGCGGGCGTTCCTCGGATGGAACGAACACGACATGGCCCAGCACCCAGGAATCGAAGTCGTTCGGCGGCGTACGGATGAGCGTTCCGGGCCGCCGGAGCACCTCGACTTGCCTGACGCGCGGATCCTGCCGGAGGCGCCCCGCATCGATCGCGGACAGCGTGCCTTCCCGATCGGCCAGCAGGCGCAACCCGACGTATCGCTGCGACTTCGGCATCGGGGCGCGTTCCGGGGGGCGGCCTCGGGCGAACTCGACGGCGAACTGGAGCATGTCGAGGCCCGCGGCGGTACGGAGCAACAGCGGGAGGCAGTCGCCGCCCGGGCGGGGCGTCAGTTCCAGCACAACCGCGGTGCCGTCGCGCAGCATGAAGTCCATCATGCAGATGGAACGCGAGATGCCGAGGGCCGTCGCGGCCTCGCGCGCCACCGCCACCAAGTTCGCCGCCCAGGGCATGGCCTCCGGATCCGGCACGAGTTCATAGGCGCGCGTCGTGCCGAAGGGCCCGTCCGGATAGCCCAGCTTGCGCGTCAACCGGATGATCTCGGCCCAGCCGTCCTCGACGAGGAAGTCGCAACTGTACTCGTGGCCCGTCACCAGTTCCTCAGCCACGATGTGTTCCGCGCCCTCGATAACGGGCCGGTAGAGGCGGTGGCCGCTACGCCGCTGCACGCCCTGCTCGACGTACTCGAAGCCCGCGGCAGAAGCCTCCGGGCCGGCGCAAGGGAACACGAACTCGCTGCCGCTGCCGCACGTGGGTTTGAGCACGCAAGGCGCCCCAATCTGCCGCATGAAGCCGGCCACATCGGCCGCGGAACGCACGAGTGCGGCGGCCGGGCACGGCACGCCCTGGGCCCGCCAGGCCGCCTTCATCGCGTGTTTGTCGCGACTCCGGCGCACTGCCTCGACGGACACGAAGGGCAGTCCAAGATCCGGGGCGAGGGTTGCGGCCAGTTCGAGGGACTCGCAATCGAAACACGCGACGCCGTCCAGCCGCAGTGCCCACTGATCGAGGTGGCGGGTGAGGGCCCGGCCCACCCCTGCCGAGTCCACGAGGTCGCATACGATTTCCTCGTCGGGCTGCGGTGGGGGCTCGTGGGCGTCGCGGCGCAGGGCGATGTCCGTCACGAAGACGCAATCGCCCGGACGCACGCGGCGCAGCCAGTCCACGTAGTCCGGCGTGGTGCCGACTACGAGCACGCGGGCCGGACTACCCGCCATAGGCCGGCGCTCCCGCCACGGCCGCGGGCACGGGCCGTGGCGACGCGGAGAGCCGCAGTTGGTAGAGCGGCCGCGGCGTCAGATGGAAGCGTTCCTTCCATCCGAAGTCGCCGCAGAGGAAATCGACCACCTCGTAGCGCTCCTGACACGAGCGTTCGAGATGGTGGAAATTGATGAGTTTGGCGACGCCCGGGAAATCCGGACAGGTGCCGCCCGCCACGAGCGTGTAGGTGCGGCGCCAGACGGCGCCCACGTCGACGGCAGCGATCCGGCCGCCCAGGAGCACGCACGTCACCCGGAGCAGGCCCTCGTCATGGAGCCAGCGAATGAGGGCCGCGAACCCGTCAAGGAACCGGGCATCGTGGAAGTACGAGTCCGCGCCGAAGGCCGCCAGATTCATCTCGAAGACACGTTCCGCGTCCGCGAGGCAGTCGTAGCGGAATGCGAGCCCGAGATTCTCGAGCGCGTCAAGCTCCCGCCGGAGCTTCTTGCGCGACTTGCCGGAAAACTCCTGCAGG
>JAFGTL010000710.1 GCA_016934125.1 Candidatus Hydrogenedentota bacterium | reverse complement strand
TTTTTCTCCACGCGCGCCCCGTGGTAGACTGCGGTGGCCTCGCCGCCGCTCTCGAGTGTCACCGTGTCGTCCTCAATGCGGAGCGTGGGCTCAGCGGCCTTCCTCTCGTGCATCTCGGCCGGTTCGAGGGCCCGGCGCTCGAGCAGTTCAGCCGCATCCGCGCCCGCCGCCGCACCCCACCCCGCCACGGCCAGCCATACCCCGGCCACGGCCCAAGCCATTCTCCTCGCCATGTCGCCCGTCATCTCACGCCTCCCCAGCGAGCGCGTCGCCGCGCCGGCACCGATGCGCGTCATTCCGCGGACACGCCGAACGGCAAGTATGTTTCGATCACCTCCCGCCTCCACCAGTCGAATTGCTCGGCCGTCATGTCCGAACGCTTGGGCATGCGTTTCCCATCCTCCATGACCCAGATGTACAAGTTGGCCACACGGGGCCCCCGTAACCGTTCCTTGCCGCGCCACAGGCTCATATTGCTGTATTCCACGTACATCTCGACGGGTGACTGGGCGATCACTGCGCTCAGCGCCTCGCGGGCCGTCACCTCGTGCAACTCGAGTGAAACCGACGCGCCATCTGCAAAGCCCGGCGGCGGATTCGTGAAGTTCTCGGCACAGCTCGGATGACACGCAATCGTGCGCTTCACGCCGGGCGCGTTGTTCACCGCGCGCACCACCCGCTTCAGGCCCTCCCACGGCGTAGCCCCCTTGAGCGCGATCGACACCGGCGTATCGAGGGCGCTTTCCATGGCCGCGTCCTTGCCCGTCGGCAGCACCCACAGCACGCCCGAGAGGCTTGTCCACTCCAGCGCCCCCTGGCTCTCCGCGACAATCGCATCGAGCACACTCCGCAGCGTCTCATTCTTCCGGATCCGGAACACATCCCCTTCTGTGCGAGGGAACGGCGTGTTTCGCTCATCCTCGTCCATGCACGACCACTCGAGGCAAACCGGTGCCCCGAACACCTCGAACGCGGCACTCCAGGCCGTACGGAGGCTGACGCCCGGCTTCGGATACCGCGAGGCCAGATTCACCGATCGCCCGTTCAGTTGGACGGTTGTGCCGTCGAAAGGATAGCTTACGGAGTCGGCGATGATGATGGTCTGGCCCTTCTCGTTTTTCTCCACGCGCGCCCCGTGGTAGACTGCGGTGGCCTCGCCGCCGCTCTCGAGTGTCACCGTGTCGCCCTCAGTGCGGAGGGTGGGCCCCTTCCTCTCGTGCATCTCGGCCGGTTCGAGGGCCCGGCGCTCGAGCAGTTCAGCCGGATCCGCGCCCGCCGCCGCATCCCACCCCGCCGCGGCCAGCCATACCCCGGCCACGGCCCAAGCCATTCGCCTCGCCATGTCGCCCATCATCTCACGCCTCCCCGGCGAGCGCGTCGCCAGTTGCATGAAACCCACATCGGGAACTCCGGCGGCCGCAGGCCAGCTCAGCACGTGTGCTGCGGCGGGCGGCGCCGGTTCGTTTGCCAACAGGGCTCATGGATACCACTCCGGCCTGTCAGGGTGCTCCTGCACCGCGGGCCATCCGTCCTGACTCCAGACGATCTCTGCGTCCGAACCGCGGCAAGGCGGCCCAAGCCCCGGCCAGTTTCCTGCAAGGAGCTACATCCCGAGGGGCGCGTCGGACATCAGCTCGAGGACAATCCGATCCAAGACTGCTCGCTGGGCAGCCAGATATCGCTCGATGCGCGGCGCGAGCATCGCCAGCAGTTGCTCATCGTTGTCCCGCGTCGCTTCGCGGTGAAGTCGCTCGAGGACGGCCCCGCGATCATCCGACGCGTCGCATACGCTCAGCAGGCCGCGAAGGCCGCCCTGCGCCGCCTCATGCGCATCCCGGCCGAGTCTCTCAGCCTCCTCGGCGGTGAGGGAGCGGGCAAACCGTCGCAGATGGAGGCACTCGGCCTCGGCCTGGCGCCAATCGCGCATGCGGCAGTAGAGATCGGCCACGGCCAGCCGGGCGCGAACGGCGGATGGATCGCACCGGGGCCGTTCCCTGATGAAATCCCGGTAGATCTGCAGCGCCCGTGCAGCCGCCGCTTTGTCCGGCGGATCCTCGAAGGCGAGGCGTTCGAACGCCGCGGCAACCTTCCACAGGATCTCGACACGAATGGGCTCGGCCAAGTCAACTGAGGCAAGGACTTGCTCATACCGGCGGATGATCTCGCGGTCCTCGGCGCCCGGCGACTCGGCGTAGGTGTCGGCATCCTCAAGCAGATCGAGTTGCTCGGACTCGGAAAGGCTGCCGCCCGGGGCAGGGGCGATCAGCAGCCCGGCGCACACCAACGCCCCGGCGCCGCGAACTATGCATTCGCCCAGCGACACAGGCCACCTCCTCGCGTGGCTTCAGCGGAAACCGCGCGTCGGCCAGAAACGGGCCCCTACTCCTCGGAACAGGAGCACAGTGCCGTTACGTCGTCGCTCAGGAATTCGTCCTCATCAAAGGACTGTACGACAGGAGGTTCATACGGAAGCATCGTTCCATTCTCCTTTGGGCCGTCCGCTCGCGGCTCCGAGCGTGCGAATCCGTCGAAGCGGAACAGGCCAGCCATCACGATGTCGCTATTCCGTCGCCCCAATGATTTCCTATACTGACACGCTCCCCTATCGATGTCAACGCCTAGCCGATTCGCGCGCTTGGCAACCGCCCGCGGCATGCCGTACCATACCTGTCCCGGGGCGCGGGCGCGCCCCAATCCCAGTTCATGTGGAGACATGTCATGGCAGCAAGAACAGTGGCGTCTGTAGGCGCCGTGGCCCTCGTGCTGGTGCTTGGCGTATCTGCGGCGGCCGGCGCGGCGGCCGTGGGTGAAGCACCGGCGGCCGTGGGTGAAGCACCGGCAACGGTCGAGGCGAACGGGTTGGCGATTCTGTTGACGGATTACGGCGCGGACTCGATCTATGTGGGCATGCTGAAGGGGGCGATGTACTCGACTTGGCTCGGGGCGCGGATCGACGCGATCACGAATTCGGTGCCGCCCTTCGACATCGTCACGGGCGCGTACGTGCTCGCCGAGGCGTGCGGCGCCTATCCCCCGGGCACGACGTTTTGTTGCGTGGTGGATCCGGGCGTGGGCACGGCACGGAAGTGCATCGTGCTGCGCACCAAGGCCGGCCACACGTTCGTGGCGCCCGATAACGGCCTGCTCACGGCCGTGGCGGAGCGGTACGGCGTCGCGGCGGTGCGGGAGTGCACGAACGAATCGCTCTTCTACGGCAAGGGCTCGTCGTCGACGTTCCACGGCCGCGACATCTTCGGCCCGGTGGCCGCGGCGTTGGCGTGCGGCGTCCGGTTCGAGGACGTCGGCCCGGCGCTCGAGCGCCTCGTGCGTCTCGATCTGCCGCGCGCCCGCATCGAGGGCGGCGTGGCCCACGGCGCGGTGGTGCGCGCGGATGACTACGGCAACCTGGTGACGAATCTCACCGCGGCGCAGCTCGGCGAACTCGGCATCGCGCGGGGCGATCGCGTGGCCGTGACGATCGGCGACGCGGCGTTCACGGCCCCCTACGTGCACACCTACGGCAGCGTCGGAGAAGGCGAGCGGCTCGTGCTGCTTCAGAGTTCGGGGTTTGTCGAGTGCGCCATCAACCTGGGCAGCCTGGCCGAGGCCGTCGGCGCGGGCCCGGGCGCCGACGTGGCCCTGCGGAAGGCTGAGTAGCGTGGGGCGCCGCACGCGGCAGCCGTCCAGGAAGACGCTGACGCGCCTCTACGAGCGGTTGGCCGCCCACTACGGCCCCACCCACTGGTGGCCGGGCGAGTCGCCCTTCGAGATCGCCGTCGGCGCCGTGCTCACCCAGAACACCGCGTGGGCGAGCGTCGAAAAGGCCATCGCCAACCTCAAACGCGCCCGCCTGCTCGGGCCGAAGAAGATCCTCGCGTGCAGCGACGCCACGCTCCACGAGGCGCTCCGGCCTTCCGGCTATTTCCGCGTGAAAACGAAGCGGCTCCGCAGCTTCTGCCACTACTTGTGCGCCGCGTACGGCGGCAGCATGCGGCGCATGGCCCGGCGCCCGCTCGATGCGCTCCGGCCCGAACTGCTCGCCGTGGACGGCGTCGGCCCCGAAACCGCCGACGACATCCTCCTGTACGCCTGCGAGAAACCGGTGTTCGTCGTGGACGCCTATACCCGCCGGATCCTGAGCCGCCACCGGCTGTGCCCGCCGGATATCGCCTACGAGGATCTCCGCGCCCTGTTCGAGGGCCGGTTGGATGCGGACGTCGCCTTGTTCAAGGAATACCACGGCCTCATCGTGTACACGGGGAAAGACTTCTGCCGGCGCAACCCGAAATGCGCCGGCTGCCCGCTCGAGCCGCTGCTCCGTGGCCGCGCCCCCTGGCTCCCGTGAACGCCCCCCAAAACCGAGCCCGGCCGGCCCGCTCTTCTCGAGCGAACCGGCCGGGCATCCAGCGTTCCAGAAACCGTTCCCTATGCACCGTGCGCAGCCGGTGAGGGCCCTCTCATGCACCCTCATCCGCCGCGTATACGGCCGGCCTTACCCGTCTCGATCTTACTGACAGGCCGTGCCTTCGTACGGAAGCGTGTCCGGGGTGATGGCCACTTCCGTGCTGTACTTCACACCGCCGAAGTCCAGCTCGATGAAGAAGGCCGTCCACCCTTGGGCCGGCGGCGCCACGTAGCCGACGTACACCCCGCCGCCCTGATCGTTCAGCGCGGAACTCGTGAAGATCTCGCCCACCTCCTCGACGCGGAAGTCGCGGGCGTTCGGATTCGTCGCCTGCCACAGCGTCACCGAGTCCGGCGTGTCTACGCACTGGACGCGGATCGAGCCGTCCGGCTGGAACGTCCACGAGTACTCGGGCAGATCCTCGTTGTCCATGGCCGCATCCGCCCACAACACCGCGTCGATGAGCGTCTCGATAAAGAGCTCCTCGTTGTTCTGCATCCCGTGGTCGGCGTTCGGGATGTAGTGGAGCCACTTCGGCCCCGGCAGAACATCCCAGTAGAACCGCGAGCCATCCGGCAGGAAGAACTGATCGCCCGTCGCGTTCAGGATCAGCTTGGGCTGCGTGAACTTGCCATCATCGATGTACTCGTAGGGATCGATGATCTTCAGGCCGTTCTGGCCGTTCGGTTCCTGCAACCGGCAGAACAGATCGAACTCGACGTAATCCGCCACCGCCGGCTGATAGAACCCGTACGCCTCCCAGAAGTGGATCACCTGCTCGTCCATATTCAGCACATCGATCACGATCGGCGCGAACACGTCCACCCGCGGATCCACCGCGGCGGTCAGCCACGTCGTCCATCCGCGCTTGGATGCCCCGATCACCAGGAAGTCGTCCATGCTGATGAACTCGGTTTGCACCAAGTCCATGGCGCGCACCGCCGCCTTCACCATGGCCACATGAACGGGCCACTCGTCATCGCCCGTGTCGAGGTACTTGTCCATGCTGTATGCGAGGATCTCGTCCTCGGTGCGCCGGCGGTTGACTTCATCCGCGAAGTACAGCGGCTCGTTCGGCACCTGCTTCAAGTCCACGAAATCCATCCCGATCAGCATGCACGCGATGGCGATCTCCTCCGCCGGCCCGCCGTATCCGGGCGGATTGCTGCCGCCGTCGATCAGCAGCGCGCACTCCGGCGCCGAGAACCAGTAGTCGATCATGTCGACTTCGTGCTCCCAGATCGGATAGTCCACCTCGCTCGCGTCGCGCCACTGCTGCGACGTCATGCTGAAGGTGTATTCCGTGTACAGGAAGTGTATCGCGCTGTTCACCTCGTAATACGAGTAGTTGGCGTCGTGCTTGCCAACATAGCGCGCCAGCGCGTTGTCCGGCGTGTTCGTGTCCGGCATGAACACCGCCGTCGCGCGCCGGTTGGACGTCATCCACACCCGCACCGAGCTGCCCGAGCCGGCCAAGTCGCCCTCCCAGTGCGAGAAATGCCAGCCTGCCGCTGGCGTCGCCGTGATCGTCACCCGGGTGAAGAAGCCGTAGCTGTGCGCCCCAACCGACGGGCTCACCGACCCCTCGCCCAGGTAGGTGATATTCAAGGTGCCTGCCGATGCGTCGAACGCGACGCACAACATGCAGGCCACCAGCGTCGCACTAAACCATACCCTTTTCATACTGTTCCCTCCTCGATGTGTTCCCCGTGTCCAACCGCCCGGCGCCCCGGGGGACGTGCTGCCGACGCCTCCCCGCCGGGAAGACACGGGGCTGCTCCTGAGAGCCAGTCTGGAACGATGGACAGAGTACTGCGACGTGGAATAGAACAGGCTTGCCGACGCACCTCCCTCCTGGGCTGTCGGGCTCGATCGACCGCCGGGCGCCCCGTGAACCCCGGCCTCACGACGGCTTCCGCTGCCGTCAGGCCGCCTCGCCGGACGAATCGCTTGCCGCCCCACAACCATAATACAGAATTCCGGCCCGGAAGTCAAGACGGAATACGGCCCCCAGACGGCCCCCAGACGGCCAAATCGTCTCGTAACTTCGGGTGCGGCGCGTGAGGCAAGCCCGGCCTTGCTGTTCGTGCTTGCGCAATGCTCACCCAGCGGGTGGCCACATCGCCGAGCGGAACCCGCACACCGCCAAAGACTTCGGACGCGCCGCCCTTCGCTACCAGACATTCTGGGCGTCCGCGCGTCCGCTCCACGGCGTCCGCTCCGCGTGCCATTCACGCCCGCCGCATGCTATACTCCGCGGCGCAACGGCATCGGGCTGAACACGCTTGCTCACTCCTGATCCCGCCCCCGGCCATGGCGCACGCGTTCTGCGGGCCTGTCTGCGGGCGTCTGCCGGCGCCAGAACAGCGAACAGAGGGGAAGTACTCGGCGCACGTGAAACGGACTTGGCTCAGATTCATCCTGGGTTTTGCGGCATGCGCACTGGTTGTGCTGCTGTTGATCCAGGCTTTTGCGCAGGCGACGTGGTTCCTGTCGCGCGCCGCCCAGGCAGCGGCGCCCGCAACGGTCGGCGATCCGGCCCACCCGGAAGCGGATCG
The DNA here is from genome assembly GCA_016934125.1 of Candidatus Hydrogenedentota bacterium. Taxonomy (GTDB): domain Bacteria; phylum Hydrogenedentota; class Hydrogenedentia; order Hydrogenedentales; family SLHB01; genus JAFGTL01. The sequence goes on along the minus strand of JAFGTL010000710.1, from coordinate 202 downwards.
GCGGCCGGTAGGCCACCACCGGGTTCGGGAATGGCCGCCCGAGGCCGGCCGGGCCGCGTTCCGCCAGGCGCCCCTGTTCGATGCGCCCGTGGCGGCCGGCGAACTCCCCCCCGTGGCCGAGCGCCTGCCCGAGAACCCGCTCGTCATCGAGCCGCCGGAACAGTGCGGCCCCTACGGCGGCACCTGGGCGCGGTTCTCCACG
>JAFGTL010000709.1 GCA_016934125.1 Candidatus Hydrogenedentota bacterium | reverse complement strand
CGATTCCGTGCGACACGCCACGGCGTACGAGCAACCCGTCCACCATGTCCGCCGTCAGCATCCTGCCGGACGCAGCACGGGGCTGCACGGTGAGAGTCACGGACATGGCGTCATTCGACACCGACAGTGGATCGTCGACACACAGCTTCCCCGCCACCAGGTTCGCGTAGCCGGCCACGCCGTCTGCAACCGCGTATGTCACGCCGTCATCGAGGAGAACGACGCCCGCACCCACCTCGATGCCGCGGTCCGTGCCCGGCCTTCCAGGAACCGCGTCGCCCGTCACGCGTTGGCCGTCGACAGCAGCCTCCGGTGGGGTCTTCACCAGCAGAATGTCCCCCGCGGCCACAGCCTCCTTGACGATAGCGTCCTCATCGATCGTGCCGGCACGGCGCGCGGCATCGACCACGTCCGGGCTTTCGCCGTTCAGCAGGAATCGGTAATCGAGCCGCGCATCGGCCCCGTCCACGGGTGGCCGCCCCTGTGCAACGGGGATATCGCGTTCGGTTTCTCCCGAATCCGCCACCTTCTTCACGATCCGCTCAATGGCCTCGCGATCGATTCCGGCCACGACGCCGCTCTCCTCGAGGGCCTGCAACACATCGCCGGCTGAAACCGGAGCCCCCTCGCCCACAGGCGGCGTGATCGCGCTGACGAACGCCGTCATCTTGTCTTCACTCACGCTGATCTCGGCCTGCCCGGGGGCATTCGTGAGCGACACGACGAACGCGGAGTCCCCGGACGGCCGCACGGACACCTCGGAAGTGGGCACGCCGAGCAGTGCGGAGCCCGTGCCGCGGGCGGTGTCTTCATCCGGGCTGTTAACCACCACGAAGGTTTGCTTCATGTTCTCATCCACCTGCCCGTCGGCATCGGTACTTCCCCCTATCCCCTGCACTCAAATCAGGATATCGTCTGCCCACCCGAGCTTGCGCAACTCTATTCGTTCGGGATCGGCCACGCCAAGGGCGAACTTCTCCTCGGCAACCCGGATGTGTTTCGGCGACACCGCGAAGGGCACGTCTTCCCCGAAGAACTGGCGCCGCTTGGCCTCGAGAATACGCAGCCCGGTGGCGTCCACCGCCACGGGATCCGTCCCCACGAGAACCCCCTTGTACGGCCACGTGTATCGCGCCTGGTAGTCGTGGGGCCCCTTGCTCTGGAACAACGGAGTCAGCATCACGAGAATGTTCAGCCTCGTCTTCCCCTTCACCATCGGCAGATCCCACAGCCCGGCGAGGTTCGCGCAGGAATCCTCGTGCCAGTCCGGCGGATAGGGCGAGAACATGATGTAGTTCTTGATCAGGCTGCCCACACCGGCCCAGTGGTGCGTGCGCATCGGGCGGACATTGACGAGGGCCGTGGTGTTGCGGAACAACTCCATCCGGAGCACGCCCCGATCGCTCACGCCGATCCGGTTTTCATCCACGCCCACGTCCATGAGCCGCCGCACAATGGCCGCCTGCAGCTCGGGCGGCGTCCTCAGAAACCGCCACACGTTCGTCTTCACGCCGACGGTGTCCTGCGGGCCCGCCACGTGGGCCCACGCGGCACGCGGATCGGCCTCGCGGAACAATTCCTTCACCGCGTCGTCCAACATGCCGCCGATCACGTCCGCCTGAACCGCCCCGCCCTCATCCAGCACGCGCGCATCGCGGACGAGCACCACCCGGGCAGTCTTCACGCCACCAGGAGAAGCAGGGGCGGCTTCCGCCCGGGCCGTCACCGCGGCCAGGCCCCCGGCCCCCGCACCGGCCGCGGCCTGCAGGAAACGGCGGCGCGTCACGGCATCGCGCCGGCCCTGTCCCCGTCTCCCGCCCATCACGGAACGCTCCTCGCTTCAGCCCGGCCCCCTCGCTCCTGCTGCGTCTCGAATACCTCGTCCAGGAGACGCGTCACATCATCGGGCGCGGGCGCGTCGAGCACCCCCGCGAACAGCCGCCCTTCCTGACGCGCGCCGGCCCACAGTCCGTTGTCCTGCCGGCTCACGCCATCCGCGCCCATGCCGGGCAGACACGTACGCACGAAATCGCCGCAGGCATTACGCGCGCCAGCCGCAGACGGATAGCGGATCAGGATGAGGGTCGTCGCCTTGGCATCGGCGCCCGTGCCGTACGAGGCCAGCACGCCCTCGGTGTCGGGTCCGAGGTGGAGCACGTTTTCCTGGGCGATGAAGCGGCGGGAATTCAGGAGGTGGTGATCGTGGAAGTAGTGCACCCGGCCGGGGCGCAGGCCGGCTTGCGGGAGCACATCGAGCAGGCCGGGCGGCCACCCCTCGCCCGGGATACGGCTCGCGATGGCCTCGCCCAACGCCAACACGGCCCGCCGCACCGCCTCCGTCTCGTCGAAGGGCATGATGCACACGAAGTAGCGTCCTTTCCAGAAGGTGAGCGAGCCGCCCAGGTACTCGGATTCCTGTCCGATGCCGGCGTCTTCCCCCTCCCGCACGTCATGGTGATACGCGCCGTAAGCGTCTTCGGACGAGCCCATGTCGAATACGTCGGCCAGAATGTCGGGCTCGCCATCCCGCGCATACCGGCGGCCCACCACGGCACGCACGTTCAACGCGCGATACACCTCCGCGGCGCCGTCGATGTACTCATAGAGCGTGTCCGCGTCGTACAGGCCGTCCGGCTCGGCGGGGCGCCATTGCTCCACCTCCCCAGGAAGCAGCCCGGCCATGCTCCCGGCCCGCACGCAGCCTGACGTTGCCATCGCGGCCACCCCGGCTGTGATCCAGATCGCTCGCACTACCTTGTCTCCCGCCCCGTCGGAGGCGCGACGCCCACTGCGGCCAATCTACCACCGGGCCGCGTCCGCGTCAATGCGCCCCTTTTGAAAATGCCCGTCCGGCCCCCTATTCTGTGCCGAGGTTGACGCGGGAACTGGACGCACGGGGTTGAGTCGCACATGAACGCAGCGATCAGAAGGCATTGCGCGGAACTCGAACGGTGTAACCAGCGGGGTGGCCGGATGCTGTCGATCCTCGATCTCCTCGAAGCCGGCACGTTGGATCTCGATCTGGCCGCCTATCTCATGGCGCGGATCACGCGGGGCGCATCGCTTATGGTGGGCGCCGTGCCGGGCGGCGCCGGCAAGACCACCGTCATGTGCGCCCTGCTGAACCTGGCTCCCGCCGACGTCGAGCTGACCGCCGCCACCGCGACCGCCATCTCATCGGTTGCCTACGCCCCGCACACGGACAGGCGGTGTTACATCTGCCACGAGATCGGCTCGGGGCCCTACTTCGCCTACCTGTGGGATCACGATCTCCGCGCATACTGCGCCCTGGCGGAGGCAGGCCATCTCCTGGCCACCAACCTCCACGCCGACGATCTCGACGAGGCCCATCATCAAGTCTGCGTCGAGAACAACGTGCCCGAGCGCCATTTCAACGCCTTCGACTTGCTCATCTTCCTCCGCGTGAAGGGCCGGTTCTTCAACTCGGAGCGCCGGATTGGCAAAGTGTATGCCGCGGACGGAAGGGCCGGCCATCGACTGCTCTTCCCGGCCCCGAACGCCCCCGGCCCGGCCGGCGAGGACACGGATCCCGAGTGGCACGCTGCGTGCCGGGCGTTTCTCGAGGAGGGCCGCGCCGCCGGGGTTCGCACCATCGAGGATACGCGCAGCCGCGTGGTTGCCTTCTTGAACGGACGCTGAGGGAAGACGGCGCCCGTGAGGGCCATTGCCGTGAGGGCCTCTCACTTCACAAGGGACAAGGAGGACGGTTCATGAACCGATTTGCTCTGTATGCCGTAGCCGCGGCGTTTGCCTATGCGCCCGCCTCCACCGTAGGCGCCGATACTCCCGCCGCGGTCGCGCTCGAGGTCGGCTCCGAGCGACAGCTCTTCATCGACGGCCTGTTCTTCGAGGACGCACAAGGAATCGAACTCAGACTGCATCCGGCACTCAAAACCGGCGAGAAGAACCTGACGCCCGACAGGCCGTGGGAAAGCGCCACGCTCAACTGGCTCACCGTCATGGAAGACCCCGAGGGAGCCGTCGGGGACGGGATGCGGTACCGCATGTGGTACGAGTGCTACGATGTGGAGGGATGGCCCACGAATGACGACACCTCCTTCTGCTATGCGGAGTCCGCGGACGGCGTCCACTGGCTCAAGCCGCCACTGGGCCTGTTCGAGTACAAGGGCGCCAAGGACACCAACATCCTCTTCAGGATGATCGGCCCGGAGGGCGCCCGCTCGCGCGTCCACGGCACCGGGGTATTCATGGATCCTACGGCGCCACCCGACGCCCGCTACAAAGCCGTCAGTCAGGGCACCTTCACGGCCGAGCCATCCCACGCCATCGGTTGGGGATCCGGGGAATCCCATCTCAGCGTGGCAGGGATGTACTCGGCCGACGGCCTCCACTGGACGCGCTACGGCAAGTCGATCTGCCACGTCATGGCCGACAGCCAGTACTCCGCGTTCTGGGATGCGGCCGCAGGGCAATACATCCTCTACGGACGCGTAGGCGGCCGGGGCCGATCCATCGGGCGCACGGCCGGCGAGGACTTCACGACGCTCGAACCGCCGGCCCGTGTGCTGGAGGTGGACGACAACGATCCGCCGGATAGCGATCTCTACAACCCCGCCGCAATGAAGTATCCCTATGCCGCCAACGTATACCTCATGTTTCCGAGCCTGTATCAGCACGGGCCGGACACGCTGGACATCCGTTTCGCCGTCAGCCGCGATGGCGTCCACTGGACACGGCCCGGACAGACTGCCGCCTTCATCCCGCTGGGAGAGGCGGGTGATTTCGACAGCGGCTCGTTGTATATGGGACAGGGCATGCTTCGGGTAGGGGACGAACTCTGGCAGTACTACAGCGGATCGCCCCTCAAACACAACGAAGCCACCCTCGAACGGCTCATCGAACCGCAGAATGCCCGGGCCTACACCCGCGTCGTCACCCGGCTCGACGGATACGTTTCCGCGGATGCCGGTGCCGCCGGCGGCTCCTTCACAACGCCCCCCCTGCTGTTCGATGGCTCGGTGCTGAAGTTGAACGTCGCCGTCCGGAAGGGGGGGAGTCTGCGCGTCGGCCTGCTCGCTGCCGACGGAAGCCCTGTGCCGGGCCGCTCCGTTGAGGACTGCGCGCCGATCACCGCAGACGCCATCGACTACCCGGTGCGCTGGAAGGACGGTGCCGACGTGTCGGCCCGGGCCGGAATCGCCACGAAGCTCCGCTTCGAACTGGCTGACACCAGCCTGTACGCCTTCGGATTCGCGGCCGCCCCCGACGTGGCCGCGACGCCGGCTCTGGCGGCGGGCCCGCGGTTCATAAAGGTGGTGCGCGTCGATGCTGCGCCGGTGGTGGACGGCGCACTGGACGACGGATGCTGGAAGCAAGCGGAAGCCCAGGAAGGGTTCTACCAGCACAAAACCACGGAGCCGGCGCCCCGCGGCACCACGCTCTGGATGTGCTACGACGACGAGGCGCTCTACGTGGCCGCAGACTGCCGCGACGAGGCCCCCCAACAACTCAAGATCGAGCGGACACAGCGCGACGATCCCGGCATGTGGCGGGACAGCACCATCGAGCTTTTCCTGAAACCGGACGAGCTGTGGCCCCAATTGCTCATGGTTCCCCCCGAGGAACAGCACGTCCATCTCATCCTTACGGCGCTGGGCACGCAGTACGATCAACTGGGCACGCAGGCCAGTGCGGCATGGTCGGGCAACTGGACGAGCGCGACCGCCCGGACGGACACGGGCTGGACGGCGGAACTGGCCATCCCGTTCAAGATGTTCGAACTGGCCGCGCCCGAAAGGGTATCCCTGTGGCACGCCCAGATCGCCCGGAACGCCCAAGGGCCGCGGGAGGGCGCGACGTGGACGCCGACGGGCGCCATCTACCGCGAACACACCGCCTTCGGCGCGCTCGTGTTCGTGCCCGATCCCGCATTCCAGGGCAACCTCGAAAGGCAAGTGGTGATGCAACTCCGCATCCGGCCTGCCATGGCCCCCATCGAGGCGATGCTCGCCCGCCTGGCGGCGCCTGAGGCGGAACTCGGGCCAGACGCACCTGCCGCCCAGGCGCTTGCGCGGCTCGAGGAGCGATGGGCCGCGTTCTGTGCCCAACTCGCCCCGCTGGACGATACGGTTTTCCTCCAGGAGTGGAAGGTGCGCCTGGCGCGGATCGAGGAGTTCGGGAGCGAGGCGCAGACCGTTGCCCGGGATGCGACGGACGCCATCCTCGCTCAGCGGCACATCGACTTGGCCGTCTACCCCTGGCCCGCGATCACGGATGATTGGATCACCCCGTCCTCGTTCCCGGATCCGGCTGCACTCTCTCAACCCGTAACCATGCGCGTGTGCCCGGACGAGTTCGAGCCGGCCTCCTGCGTGCTGTATGCCCCCTCCCCGCTGAGCGATGTCGCCATCTCGGTGGATGCGCCGGCCTGCGGAACAAACCGCCTGCCCGACGATGCCGTGGACGTGCGCGTCGTGAAGTGCTGGTATCAGCGGCGGCCCACGAGCATCCAGGGCGCCGAGGCGACGCTGCTGCCGGAACTGCTCGTAAACGATCCGGCCCGATTCGAAGTCAACCATGAAACTGAGCGCAACGACGTGCCCGGATACGCCGTCTGGGCCCATCCCGGCGACGCGGACACGTTGCAGCCCTTCTCGTTGCCGGCCCACTTCGCCCAGCAGATCTGGCTGACGGTTCATCCGCCCGCCGACGCGGCCCCCGGCGTCTACACCTCGGCCGTACACGTCACGTCGGCGGAAGGCGTATCCGCCTCGATTCCGCTCCGGATCGAGGTGCTCGATTTTCCCCTCGAGCCCTCGCCCCTCGACCACGGCCTGTACAACATGAACAACCGCTGGGGCACGCAAGACGAGGCGTACGTCCTCGGCGAGATGCGCAATCTCAACGATCACGGCATCACGCACATGATGGTGCGCGACTCCTACGAGCACCTCGGCCGCATCCTCCCCTTGATGAGACAAGCCGGGTTGAGGACGGATCGGCTCTTCTCGTTCGGGTGCCGCCTCAGGCGGGACAAAGATGCGGATGACATCGAGCCGCTCGATGAATTCAAGGAGAAGGCGCGCCGCTACATCGACGCCGCGAAACAGGCCGGGGCGGGCGATGTCTACATCTATCTGATCGACGAGGCGACGGGCGAGACGTTGGCCAAAGAACGCCCCTACGCCGAGGCGGTGCGCGCCTTGGGCGGCAAGACGGCCGTGGCGTGCAACAGCGCGTTCTTCGAGATCGCCGGCGACTTCATCGACGCGCCCATCGTAGCGTCGGTGCCTATGGCGCGCGAGCAGGTGGACGCGATTCACGCCAAGGGGGCCCGACTCTACTGCTACGCGAATCCGCAGTGCGGGCTCGAACTGCCCGAAACCTACCGGCGCAATTTCGGGCTCCTCTTGTGGCAGGCGGGCTATGACGGCTCGATGGATTTCGCCTTCTACTGGCCTTTCGGCAGCATCTGGGACGATTTCGACCACCCTTCGTACAAGGATCACAACATGGCCTATCCTACGAAGAAGGGCCTCATCGACACCATTCAGTGGGAGGGATGGCGTGAGGGCGCGGACGACTGCCGCTACGTCGCCACGCTCATGAAGGCCATCGACGAGGCCAGCGATTCCGAGGCGGCCCGGCGCGCACGGCAGTGGCTCGACGGCCTGCGGAACGGCGGCGCAGCGGCTCTGGCGGATCTCGATGGCGTGCGCACGGCGCTGATCGAGCATATCCGCGCGTGCCGGGCCGGGCGTGGCGCGAAACACACGGCGGCCACGCAATAGCCCTGGCGCGTCCCGCCTGGCGCCGCGCTATGCGCCGGGCTTCTTCGACAGGGCGCGCGTAGCGCCCGTGCTGATCCCGCCATCCACGAGGATCGTCTGCCCGGTGATGTAGGCGCTCGCATCCGACGCGAGGAACACGACGGTGCCGTCGAGATCGCTCGGCTGCCCCGGCCGCTTCAGCGGAATGCGATCGCACAAGTAGTCCACCCACTCCGCGTTCTCGTACATGACGGCGTTCTGCGCCGTCTTGAACCACCCCGGGGCGAGGCAGTTCACCGTGATGCCGTAAGGGCCCCAGTCATCGGCGAGGCTCATGGTGAGCTGCTTGGTGCCGCCGCGGCTCGCGGTGTAAGGGGCCAGGCCGGCGTATCCGAACACGCAGGTGACGGAGCCGATGTTGATGATCCGGCCGTAGCGCCTCGGGATCATCGTGCGCGCGATGGCCTGGGCCACGAAGAAGGTGCCGCGCAGGTTGGTTTCGAGCACGAGATTCCAGTCATCCCAGGTGACATCGAGGCTCGGCTTGCGCACGTTACACCCCGCGTTGTTCACGAGGATGTCGATCCGGCCGTACGCCTCGGCGGCGCCGGCCGCCATCCGCTGGATGCTGTCGTAGTCGCGCACATCCAGTTCGAGCGGCACGCACCGGCGGCCCAACGCCTCGATCTCCTCCTGGAACGATCCGAGCGATTCGGCGTGCCGGCTCGTCACGACGAGATCCGCCCCGGCCCGGGCCAGCGCCCGGCCGAAATACTGCCCGAGCCCACGGCTCGCGCCCGTCACCACCGCCACCTTGCCCGACAAATCGAACTGCGATTCGCTCATGTCCCTGCCTCTCTTATCGACTCCACGCCGCCGCGCGCTATGGCGTCAGTACTACCTTCAACAGCCCGCCCTCCCCGGCGTGGAGCCGCTCGAACCACGCGGCCCCCTCCTCCAACGGCGCCACCGCGCTCAACAACGGGCCCACGTCCACCACCCCGCGCGCCAGCAGATCGAGGCACGCCGGATACTCGCCCGACGACGCGCAGGAGCCGAACATCGACAGCTCCCTCGTCACCGCCGCCTGGAGCGGCAACCGCGCCTCAGGCGATACGTTGCCAATCAGGCCGACGCATCCCCCTTTCCGCACGGCATTCACCGCCAACGCCACCGTTTCCGCAACGCCCACCGCCTCAAAGGCGACATCCACACCACGCCCGCCCGTGGCCGCAGCGATCTCCGCGGCCGCGTCGCCGGTGCGCGGGTTGAAGCCCTGATCCGCGCCCAGCGTGCAGGCCACTTCGAGCCGGCCATCATCCACATCCACCGCGATGACGCGCCCGCACCCCGCGGCCCGCAACACCTGCACCACGAGCAACCCGATCACGCCCGCGCCTACCACCAGCGCCGTGTCATCGAGCGCCACCGGCACCCGCTGCACGGCGTGGAACGCCACCGACACCGGCTCCGTCATGGCGGCCTGCTCGAACCCGAGGCCCTCGGGCAGCGGATACACGATACGCTCCGGCACGGCCACGAATTCCGCGAACGCGCCATCGCAGCGGTATTCCTCACACGACACGCCCAGCACCCGGCGGTTCTTGCACAGGTTGACGCGCCCCCGCCGGCAATAGGCGCACTCGCCGCAGTAGATCGTCGAATCGAAGGTGACGCGGCCCCCGGCCGCGCCCCCCTCCACCACCACACCCGCCGCCTCATGGCCCATGATCACCGGCGGAATCCGCCGGCCCGTGCTCCCGTCCATCCCGTGCACATCGCTCCCGCAGATGCCGCACGCCTTCACCTCCACCAGCACCTCGCCCGGGCCCGGCTCCGGATCCTTCACGTCCTCGTATGCGAACCGGTTGTATTCCTTCAGCACCAACGCCTTCACGTCACACCTTCTCCTTCCATCCCACCGCGCCACACACCGCCCGAGATCGAGCCCCCACTATATCGGATCCGCCCCCACCGCATCATCAGCCGCCGCGCGGGGGCGCCACACTCGCCGCCGTATCATGAACCTCGTACGGTAGGGCGGAACTCGTTCCGCCGTCTTAGTCTTAGGCGGAACACAACAGAACCAGCCCCGGAAAGGCCACACCCAGAATCGCCGATCTTCGCGGCTCCGATTCCCGTTGTGGTGTGGGACAGGCGCCCTCGCCTGTCAGAGAGACAGCGAGAAGGCCGACAGCCGAGGGCGGCTGTGACACAACAAGAAAAAGCCCAGATCCGGAGAAGGCTACACCCCGCACCCCTTCACGAAGCTGGAGCCCGTGCAGTTTCGCCTTGCGAAACTGCACTAGCGCGCCGGACAACAAACCACCCGGAACCCGACGCTGCTGTGCGTGTGCACGGGACCACGCCTGTCCCGGCTCGCCGAGCGGCAGTACCAGGTAAGGCTGTACCACGAAGCGCCGCGCATCGCACGCCCCGTCCCCGAGGAAGGCCCGCCGGGATCGCGTTCCGGGCTGTTCGCGTAGTAATCGTCATCATACCAATCCTGGCACCACTCCCACACGTTGCCGTGCATGTCGTGCAAGCCCCATGCGTTCGCCGGGAAACTCCCTACCGGCGTCGTCTTCTGACGATTCTCCCCTCGCCCACCGCCGTACGTATAGCCGCCGTTGTAGTTGGCCTGATCGGTCGAAATCGTCTCGCCGAAGCAGAAGGGCGTCGTTGTGCCCGCCCGGCATGCGTACTCCCACTCCGCCTCCGTGGGCAGCCGGAAACCGCCCCCGCCCTGGGCGTTCAGCTTCTCGATGAACTCCTGGCAGTCATTCCAGGACACCATTTCCACCGGGAGCGTGTCGCCCCTGAAGTTCGAGGGATTGTCCCCCATCACCGCTTGCCATTGCGCCTGGGTGACCTCGTATTTCCCCACCCAGAAGCCCTTCGTCAGCGTCACCCGGTGCTGCGGATGTTCATCGGTGTAGTCCTCGGCCTTCGTGTCAGACTTCCGGGCCACCTCGGCCGCGCTGTCGCGCGAGCCCATCATGAACGTCCCCGGCGAAATCCACACCAACTCCATCGTCACGCCTCCGCCCGAGTCGACGGTGTGCGTCTCACCCGCTTCGCCCTTCGCGGGCGGAGCGGCAATAGGCGGCGCTGGAGATTCCACCGCCGGGGGCGCTTCTTCTTCCTGAAAGGCAACGCGGAAGCCGACGTAGACAGCCCTGACCGCGGGATCGCCCCCGAGCCGGCTTGCTGATCGGCAGCCCCCGGGGTAGCCGGTCCACGACCCGCCGCGCAGCACACTTTCCTCGCCCGAGGAAGGCCCTTCGGGATCGCACTCCGGGCTGTTCGCGTAGTAGTCCCCATCATACCAGTCCAGGCACCATTCCCAAACGTTGCCATGCATGTCGTGCAAACCCCAGGCATTTGGGGAGAAACTCCCGACAGGCGTCGTCCTCCCGCGGTACGGTCCCTTCCGCCCCTTCCCGTACGTCTCGTCCCCACAATAGTTAGCTTGCCGCGTCGAGATCGTCTCGCCAAAATGGAACGGTGTCGTCGTGCCCGCCCGGCACGCGTACTCCCACTCCGCCTCCGTCG
>JAFGTL010000065.1 GCA_016934125.1 Candidatus Hydrogenedentota bacterium | reverse complement strand
GGGCAGGCCATGGCGGATCGATTCACGTACATTCCGCTGATCGGGGTGTTCATGGCGGTGGCTTGGCTGGTTCCCGAGTTGCTCGCGTCGAGGCCGCTACGGAAGACGGTGCTCATTGCCGTGAACGCGGTGCTCGTGCCGGTGCTGATGCTGGCGACGTGGTTTCAGGTGCTGTATTGGCGCGACAGCGAGGCGCTGTTCCGGCGCGCGCTCGATGTGACGTCCAACAACGCCGTGGCCCACACGAATCTCGGGTTGGCGCTGGCGGATCGGGGCCGGCTGGACGAGGCCGAGGAGCACTTCGAGGCGGCCCTCGAGGCGCGGCCGCGGCACGCCCTGGCGCTGTTCAATCTGGGCACGGTGTACATGCGGCAGGGGCGGCTCGATGAGGCCGTGGCGACGTTGTCGAAATCCATCGAACTGGCGCCATACCTGGTGCGGGCCCACACGAACCTGGGGATGGCGTTGACGGAGCAGGGAGAATACGAGCGGGCCGCGGAGAGCTTCCTGAAGGCGCTCGAGATCCGCCCGCAGCACCTGACGGCGCTGTACAACCTGGCCGTGGTGCGGATGCGGCAGGGGCGGCTCGACGAGGCGGCCGAAGGGCTCGAACAGGTTCTGGCCATCAATCCCAACTGGCCGGATGCCCGGGCGGTGCTCGATGAGTTGCGTGCCGGGCGGTATGCGCCGCAGGCAGTGATGAAATCGGAGGATGAGGACGGAGAATGAGGGGACGGCCGGGCGCGCCGGGCCGGGGACATGGCGGAGGCTGGGGGCAGGGAGAAGGACGCCGACAGGGGCCTTGATCTGCAGGGGCGGAGGAAGTAGTATCTCTTTTGTCTGGAGCACTAGCGAGCGTTTTCCGCGCCAGCCGGCCTCTTCAGGCTCCAGGCCTCTTGGAGTGGTGTCTGGGGGATGCCAAGGGCAACTGAGGAGTCAACGATGAGCAAGCAACGGTTGTTTGTGGCGAGCTGTATTGCACTTGTCGCGACCTCGATGTCGTTCGCCATCCGGGGCGATATTCTGGATGCGTTCGAGGAAGAGTTTGTGATTCCGCATGTCACTGGGGGAGAGGATGTTGAGGCCGGCGATCCGGCGCTGCAGGACAAGCTTGTGAAGACGTATGCGGGCCACATTGCGGGGGTGGCCTTCTTCTCGTTTGGTTTGGCCATCCTTTTCGGGGGGCCGCTGGTGGACTTGCTGGGCATGGGGCGTCTGCTGCGGTTGGCGGCGCTGTGCCATTGCGGCGGGACGCTGCTGACGATCTTCGCGCCGAATTTCTGGGTGCTGTGGACGGCGACGCTCATCATCGGCGCGGGGAACGGCTTGGTGGAGGCGGTGTGCAACCCGCTGATCGCGACGCTCTACCCGGAAGAGAAAGGGCACAAGCTGACGGTGTTCCATGCGTGGTTCCCGGGCGGACTGGTGATCGGCGGCCTGCTGGCGTTCGGCTTCACCAAGATCGCAGAGTACGGGCAGTTCGAGTTGGCGTTCAACTGGCAGTGCAAGATGGCATTGCTCTTGATCCCGACGGCCGTGTATGCGGCCATGATCATGGGGCAGGAGTTCCCGGCCACGGAGCGGGTGGCGGCGGGTGTGTCGTTCGGGGGGATGCTGCGCGCGGCGGTGCGGCCGGTTTTCATCACGTTGTTTCTGGTGATGTGGCTTACGGCGGCGACGGAACTGGGGACGGGCGAGTGGATCTCGAACATCTACAAAGACGTAATGGGCCGGGAGGAGGGCATCCTGGCGCTGGTGTGGGGCAGCATCATCATGTACGTGTTGCGCCAGTTCTTCAGCAGGCCGGTGCACAAGATTGCGCCGACAGCACTCATCGCATTGACGGCGCCCATCGCGGCGGTGGGCCTGTTTCTGTTCCACCATGCGTCGACGACTCAGAGTCCGTTCTGGTTTTTCTTCGCGGCGACGCTGGTATACGTGGGGGTGTGTTTCTGGTGGCCCACGATGTTGGGCATTGCAGCCGAGCGGTGTCCGCGCACGGGCGCGCTGGGCCTGGCCGTGATCGGTGGGGCGGGCAGCCTTGCGACGTGGGTGGCCGGGCCGGTGATGGGCCGGATCAACGATGCGTTCGGGCCGGATCGATGCCTGCAGATCTGGGCGATCCTGCCGGCGGTGGTGATGGTCGTATTCGGACTGGTGTACGTGACGGATCGGGCGCGGGGCGGCTACGAGATGGAGAAGCTGACGACGCGGTGACTTCGCAGGCGGCCGGCCGCGGCGCGCGGCCGGCGCGCTTGATTTTGATGCGGGATTGTGCTATTCCTTGACATCCCCTTAAGTTAATTGCACCTATCCAAGGTAGTTCCACGCATGAGCATTCATCCAATGGCGGTTGTGGATCCGCACGCGGAGTTGCACGAGACTGCTGACGTGCAGCCGTTTGCGGTGATCGGGCCCGATGTCCAGGTTGGCGCGGGCACGGTGGTGGGGCCCCACTGCGTTCTCACGGGGCGGACGGTGATCGGCGAGAATAACCGATTCTACAGCGGGGCGCAGATCGGCATTCTGTCCCAGGATCTGAAGCACAAGGAAGGCCTGGTGGGGCGGACGGTGATCGGGAACGGGAACATGTTCCGCGAGCACATGACGGTGAGTGCGAGTACGCTCGAGTCTTACGACGACGATCACCGGGTGACGTCGATCGGCGACAACTGCCTGTTGATGGCGTATACGCACATTGCCCACGACTGCCATTTGGGCAACAACGTGATCATGGGCAACTGCGCGTCGCTGGCCGGGCATGTGGACGTCGAGGATCGGGCCACGATCAACGGACTCAGCGGCGTCCACCAGGAGTGTGTCGTGGGCAGGCTCTCGTTCGTGGGGGCCATGTCGCGCGTAAGCAAGGACGTGCCGCCGTATATGATTGTGGAAGGCAACCCGGCCCGGTGCCATGGGCCGAACGTGGTGGGGTTGCGGCGGAATGGGCTCGATTCGGCGGCGCGGAAGCGGATCAAGGACATGTATCGGATCATGTTCCGATCGGATCTGAACACGACGCAGGCGCTGCACGAGATTGAGGCAACTGTCGAGGACAGCGAAGAGCGCACCCATTTCGTCGAGTTCGTGCGCAAGTCGCTCCGCGGCATCACGAAATAGCCCTTCACTGCGGGCCGAGGGGCTGCACCGTCGACATTCCATTCGGCCGGCTGTCGGGCCGGCCCATACGGACGCCGTGAGTTCGGCGCGGCACACGAATCCCGGGCGACGGCCATAGGCTGCGCCGGCGATCTGGAGACAGCGCGTCGGTTTCTTGGCCAGGGAGGACTCCCGATGAAGCCTGTACGCATCGGCGTGATCGGAGTCGGGCATCTCGGCTACCACCACGTCCGCAACTACCAGGGACTCGAAGAGGCGTGTGTGGTCGGCGTGGTGGACGCGGATCGGGCGCGGGCGGAGGCCGTGGCGGGGGAGTTCGGCGTGCCCGCGTTCGAGTCGGCGCAGGCGCTGTTCGAGGAAGGGGTGGACGCGGTGTCGATCGTCGTGCCGACGACGGCGCACCGTGACGTGGCCCTGGAGGCGCTGGACGCGGGAGCGCACGTGCTCGTGGAGAAGCCGATCGCGGCGACGCCCGCGGAGGCGCGGGAGATGAACGATCGGGCGCGGGCCGCGGGCCGTATCCTGCAGGTTGGGCATATCGAGCGGTTCAACGGGGCGGTGATCGCCCTTTTCGAGGGCGTGGGGCGCCCGTTGTTCATCGAGTGCCACCGGCTGAGTCCGTATCCGAACCGGAGCCTGGACGTGAGTGTGGTATTGGATTTGATGATCCACGATCTGGATATCGTGCGTGCGCTGGACGGGACGGAGGTGACGAACGTGGATGCGGCGGGCGCGTCGGTGTTCTCGGCGTCCGAGGATATCGCGAACGCGCGGTTGCGGTTCGCATCGGGTTGTGTGGCGAACATCACGGCGAGCCGGGTGTCGATGGAGCGGATGCGTAAGATCCGGGTGTTTGCGGAGAACGCATACGTGTCGACGGATTACTCGGCGCAGGAAGTGCTCGTATACCGCAAGAAGGCGGGGCCGATCGATCCGTCGGCGAATCCCATGGAACAGATTGAGATCGAGCCGCTGGCGGTTGAGCGTGAAGAGCCGCTGAAGCTGGAGTTGCGTTCGTTTGTCCGGTGTGTGCGCGATCAGGCGCGGCCGGTGGTATCGGGTGAAGACGCCTTGGCCGCCCTGGAACTGGCCCAGCGGGTGGTGGACGCGATCCGGGAGCAGGCATGAGGGCGTGCAGCCGGGGGAGAACCTTGTGACGCGCATCTTTCTATCGGCGGGGGAGTCGTCGGGCGACATGCACGGCGCGGAACTCGTCGCGGGGTTGCGCCGGGCGGATCCGTCGGTGGTGTGCGAAGGGCTGGGCGGGCCGCGGATGGCCGCGGCGGGGATGGATCTGCACTTCGATCTCGCGAGCCAAGGGATCATGGGATTCGTGGAGGTGGTGAAGCGGTTCGGGATGATGCGCCGGCTGTTCCTGACCACCGTGAAGCGACTGGAGGTGGCGCGGCCCGACTGCGTGGTGCTCATTGACTATCCGGGATTCCATCTGCAGCTTGCGAAACGGGTGAAGCGGATGGGGATCCCGATCGTGTATTACATTGGTCCGCAGGTTTGGGCGTGGAAGAAGGGGCGGATCTACACCATCGCGGAACTGGTGGACAAGATGCTGGTGATCCTGCCGTTTGAGGAGGCGCTCTACCGGGACGTTGGGGTGGACTGCTCGTATGTGGGCCATCCTCTGCTGGATCAGGTGGCGGCGTTCAAGCCGACGGGCGCGTTTCGCGATGGGCTGGTGATCGGCCTGTTGCCCGGCAGCCGGGAACAGGAGATCGAGCGGTTGCTGGCGACGATGATCGAGGTGGCGCGGGGCATCCGGGAGCGGTATCCGGAGGCGCGGTTCGTTACGCCGTGCGTGGATCGGCAGCGGGAAGCCCAGGTGCGGGCCATTGCGGGCGATTTCCCGCTCGAGACGGCCATCGGCCGGACGTACGAGTTGCTGGACGGGGCCCGGTTCTGCATGGTGGCGTCGGGCACGGCGACATTGGAGGCGGCCCTGTTCGGTGTGCCCATGGTGATCATGTATAAGGTGGCGTGGCTGAGCTATTGGCTGGCGCGGCTGCTTGTGCACATCGAGCACATCGGTTTGGTGAACATCCTGGCCGGCAAGCGCGTGGTGCCCGAGTTCATCCAGGGTGCGGCCAAGGCGGCGGCCATGCTGCCTGTGGCCCTGGAGCTGATCGAGGACGGGCCGGCGCGGGAGACGATGCTGGAGGAGTTGGCGGCGGTACGGGACGCACTGGGGGAGGGCGGGGCTTCGGCGCATGCGGCCGGGGCCGTCCTCGATGTCGTGCAAAAGGGGGCGGGCCGTGGCTGATCGGCTGTTTCTCATCGATGGAAGCGCATTCGCCTACCGCTCCTTCTTTGCCATCCGCAACCTGACGAATTCGATGGGCCAGCCGACGAATGCGGTGTTCGGATTTGCCCGGATCCTGCTCAAGATCCTGCGCGAGCACGAGCCGAGCCACGTGGCGGTGGTGTTTGACGCCCCGGGCAAGACGTTCCGGCACGAGAAGTATCCCGAATACAAGGCCACGCGGGCGGCCACGCCGGATGATCTCATCTCGCAGTTGCCCCTGATCGATCGTGTCGTCGAGGCGTTCAACATCCCGCTGGTTCGCGTGGCGGGGGTCGAGGCGGATGATGTGATGGGCACGCTGGCCCGGCGCGCCGAGGAGGCCGGGATGGACGCGGTGCTCGTGACGGGGGACAAGGATCTCCTGCAGTTGATCACGGAGCACGTGAGGGGGTTCGATCCGAACAAGGGGGCCAATGGCACGTGGTTCGGCGAGGAGGAGGTGCGGGAGCGGTTCGGGACGGCGCCGGAGCGGGTGCCGGACGCGCTCGGGCTCATGGGGGATACCTCGGACAATGTGCCGGGGGTGCGCGGCATCGGCGAGAAGACGGCCCGGGGGCTCCTGGAGCGATACGGCTCGCTCGAGGGGGTGTATGAGCACCTGGACGAGTTGAAGGGCAAGCAGCGCGAGCGGCTCGAAACGGACAAGGCGATGGCGTTCCTGAGCCGGGAGCTGGTGACGATCGATCGGGAGGTGGACGTGGCGCTCCCGCTGGACGCGTGCCGGCGTCAAGCCTTTGATCGGGAGAAGGTGGCGGACGTGTTCAGCGAACTGGAGTTCCAGTCGCTGTTGGAGGAGTTTGCGCCGGACGCCGCGGCCGCGGAGGATACCGAGTACGTGCTGGTGGTGGATCGCGCGGTTCTGGATAGGGCGCTGGCGGAGATGCGGGCCGCGGGCCGGTTTGCCGTGGATACGGAGACGACGTCCACCGATCCGATGCAGGCGGATCTTGTGGGGATCTCGATGAGTTGCCGCGCGGGCACGGGCTACTACGTTCCGGTGGGCCATACGGCGGGATCGGACGACCTGCTCGGGGAGTCGGGGGCGGGGGACGCGCAGCCGACGCAACTCCCGCTAGATCAAGTGCTTGAGGCGGTTCGGCCTTTGTTCGAGGACGCGGAAATCGAGAAGATCGGGCACAACATCAAGTATGATCTCGTGGTGCTGGAGCGGGCCGGGGTCCGGCTGGCTGGAATCGGCCTGGATACCATGGTATGTTCCTATTTGACAGACCCGTCGCGAGTAAGGCATAATCTTAATGACGTTAGTCTGCACTACCTCAAGCGCAAGCTCATCCCCATCTCCGATCTGATCGGAACCGGGGCAAAAGCGGTTACCTTCGACACTGTCCCCGTCGAGAAGGCATGCACGTACGCCTGTGAGGACGCGGACATTGCGTGGCGGCTGGCGGAGGTGTTCGAGCCGCTGCTGCGCGACCACGGACTGGACGCGCTGTACCGCGAGGTGGAATTGCCGCTGATCGGGGTGTTGGCGCGGATGGAGCAGGCGGGGGTCGCGATCGATCTGGATGTCTTCCGCGAGTTGAGGGAGGAAATTGAAGGGCGGGTTGAAGCGCTGACAGCGCAGATCTTCGAGACGGCGGGGGAGCCGTTTCAGATCAACTCACCGAAACAGCTTCAGGAGATCCTGTTCGGCAAGCTGGGCCTGAAACCCGTTCGGCGGACGAAAACCGGGTATTCGACGGATGTGGAGGTTCTGGAGCAGTTGGCTGTCCAGCATCCTCTTCCGGAGTTGATCCTGGAATACCGGAGCTTGGAGAAGCTGCGGGGAACGTACGTTGACGCGCTTCCGAAGTTGGTGAATCCGACGACAGGGCGTATCCACACGTCGTTCAACCAGGCGGTCGCCGCGACGGGGCGGCTGTCGAGCAGCGATCCGAACCTGCAGAACATACCGGTTCGCACGGATATCGGGCGCCGGATCCGGCAGGGCTTTGTGCCCGGCAGCCCGGATCGCAAGCTGATCTCGGCGGACTATTCGCAAATTGAATTGCGTATTCTGGCCCATCTATCGGGCGACGAGGCGCTTACGGAAGCGTTCCACCAGGACGCCGACATTCACCAGGACACGGCCGCGCGGGTGTTCGGGGTGTTGCCGGAAACGGTGAGCAGCGAGATGCGGCGTCAGGCCAAGGCGGTGAATTTCGGCGTGGTATACGGAATCAGCGCGTTCGGGCTTGCGCGGAACCTGCGGATCTCGCAGCAGGCGGCGGCGCGGTTCATCGAGCAGTACTTCGCGCAGTACCCCGGGGTGCGGCGGTTTCTGGATGAGACGATCGAGCGGGCGAAACGTGACGGCTATGTGACGACGCTGTTGAATCGGCGGCGGTATGTGCCGGAGTTGAATGCGAGCAACGTGAATGCGCGGCGGGCGGCTGAACGGGTGGCGATCAACACGCCCGTGCAAGGGAGTGCGGCCGACGTGATCAAGCTGGCGATGATCCGGCTGGATCGGGCGCTCGATGATGCGGATGAGTCGGCGCGTTTGTTGCTGCAGGTGCACGACGAGTTGCTGGTTGAGGCGCCCGCGGTGCGGGCCGAAGAAGTCGCGGCGACGATGAAGGCGATCATGGAAGAAGCGATTCCACTGGATGTACCGCTGAAGGTGGACGCGGGTATTGGAAATCACTGGGCGGAGATTCACTAGGCCGGCATGCAACCGGCCTCGAGACGGCGGCCGCCGAAGGGTGGGCCGCGCGGGCAGGCGGTAGTCGCCTCCCGGACACGTGAAAGGACCATCTGAATGACGGAGCAAGGTACCAGCGGGAAGAGCCCCTCGAAGGGGCGGGGCAGAAGCCCGAAACGCAACAGTCCCAACAGCGGCAATCGTGGTGGCCGGCCGCATCGGAACCACAACCGGCGTGAGAAGCCGAACGGGCCGGTGGTGGATGTGGCGGAGATGGACGCCCAGGCTGAGGACATCCCGGAGCCGTCGGGCCCCGAGATCGCCATCGGCGATCTGAAGCGGATGACGATGCCGGAACTGACGGAACTGGCCCGCTCGCTCAACATTGAGGGATACAGCGGCCTGAAGAAGCAGGATCTCATTTTCCGGGTGCTTCAACAGCGTATCGAGGCGGCGGGCTCGCTGTACGGCGAGGGCACGCTCGAGATCCTGCCGGACGGCTTCGGCTTCCTGCGGTCGGGCGACTATTCGTACCTGCCCGGCCCGGACGACATCTACGTGTCGCCGTCGCAGATCCGGAAATTCGGCCTGCGCACCGGGGACACGATCCAGGGGCACGTGCGGCCGCCCAAGGAGGGCGAGCGGTACTTCGCGTTGCTCAAGGTGGAGGCGATCAACTACGAGAGCCCCGAGGCGGCGCGGGAACGGATCCTGTTCGACAACCTGACGCCGCTCCACCCGGATGAGCGGTTGCGGCTTGAGACGACGCAGGAAGAGGTGGCAGCGCGCATCATGGATCTGATCGCGCCGATCGGCAAGGGGCAGCGCGGGTTGCTGGTGGCGGCGCCGTTCACCGGCAAGACGGTGCTGCTGCAGAAGATAGCGAACAGCATCACGATCAACCATCCCGAAGTGGTGGTGATCGTGCTGCTGATCGACGAGCGGCCCGAGGAAGTGACGGACATGGCGCGGTCGGTGAAGGGCGAGGTGATTGCGTCGACCTTCGACGAGCCGGCGGAGCGGCACGTGCAGGTGGCCGAGATGGTGCTCGAGAAGGCGAAGCGTCTCGTCGAGCACAAGCGGGACGTGGTGATCCTGCTCGACTCGATCACGCGGCTTGCGCGCGCCTACAACACGATTCAGCCGGCCAGCGGCAAGGTGCTTTCGGGCGGCGTGGACGCCAACGCCCTTCAGCGGCCGAAACGGTTCTTCGGTGCGGCGCGCAACATGGAAGAGGGCGGGAGCCTGACGATTCTGGCGACGGCCCTCGTCGAGACGGGCAGCCGCATGGATGACGTGATCTTCGAGGAATTCAAGGGCACCGGCAACATGGAGATCCACCTGGATCGCCGGCTCATGGAGAAGCGCATCTTCCCGGCCATCGACGTGCTGAAGTCGCGGACGCGTAAGGAAGAGCTGCTCGTCGAGGACGAGGAACTCCAGCGGATCTGGCTCCTGCTCAAGGTGCTGAGCCCACTGAGTGTCACTGAAGCGACGGAACTGCTCGTCGGCAAGCTCAGGAAGACGAAGAGCAACGCCGAATTTCTGGCGATGATGCAGAAGATGTAGCGCGCTGGCTTCGTCGGCGCGTTGGGCGCGCTGGCTTCGCCGGCGCGTTGGATTGAGGCCCGAGGCGGGCATGCCCTTATGCCGTGCCTCGGGCTCTTTTCTGTCATTCCGTGAACGTGGCGAGGATATCGGGGAGTCTGGCCGTGGCGAGGCAGATGGAGGTGTCGGCGGCGCCGTAGTACATCCAGAGCTCGTCGCGGCGCAGGAGCAGGCCGGTGGGGAACACGACGTTGGGGATGAAGCCCGATTTCTCGTAGGCCGTCTCGGCCTGGAACAGGCACAATCGGGAGCGCGCGACGAGTTTGTGGGGCTGCTGGGCGTCGAGCAGTGCTGCGCCGACGCGATACACGAGTTGGCCGCCGTAGGCTTTCACCCCGTGGTAGAGCAGGAGCCAGCCCTCGTCGGTGAGCACGGGCGGCGGGCCGGTGCCGACGCGTTCGGCGTCCCAGGCGGGCCCCATGCCTTCGTGGAGCACGCAATGGGGCTCGCCCCAGTGGACGAGATCGGGCGAGTAGGCCGACCAGATGTTCTCGACGCCGCCGCCGGCATCGGGGCGGTGGAGGACGGCCCAGCGGCCGGCGAAGCGGTGCGGGAAGAGGGCGGCGTCTTTGTTGTTCGGGGAGAAGATGAGGCCGAGCCGCTCGGCCGTCTTGAGGTCGCGTGATCGGGCGATGGCGACGGCGGCGCCGACGCCCGAGTAGGCCGTGTAGGTGATATACCATTGCTGTTCCTCGGGCAGGAACACGACGCGGGGGTCTTCGCACCCCCATGCCTCGTACCGCCAGAGGCTCTCGCCGTGGCGCAGGATCGGCTCGGGCTCGATGCGCCAGTCGCGGATGCCGTCTGCGCTGCGGGCGACGTAGATGTCAGAGAAGCCGGCGTCATCTTCGACACGGAGCAGGAGCACCGTGTCGCCGTTTTGTTCGGTGGCGCCGGGGTTGAGGACGGCCGCGGCGGCGATGGGCATTTCATGGGCGGTGATGATGGGGTTGTTTTCGGAACGCGCGAAGACGGGCCTCATGGCGTATCCCTTTCCGGCCGGCGATCACCGGCCCCGCCTGACGAGCGCGGCGCTGCGCATCTGCAGGGCGGGCTCGCGGCTCGATTCAGGCGTGCAGGCCTTCGACACGCAACAGCTCCCGTTTCCAATGCAACCCGGCCGAAAAGCCGCCCAATCCGCCGCCGGCGGCGAGAAACCGGTGGCACGGAACGAGAATAGGAACGGGATTCGCGCCCAAGGCCTGGCCGACGGCGCGGGCGGCCTTCGGGTTGCCGATGCGGCGGGCGAGTTCGCCGTAGGTGGAGGTGTCGCCCCAGGGCACGGCGCGCGCGGCTTCCCACACCGTCTGGCGGAAGGGCGTGTGCCGGACGAGGTCGATGGGAATGGCAGCGAAGTCCTCCCGGAGGCCGGCGAAATAGCGCTCGAGGGCGGCGTGGAGTGCCCAGACACGGTGGTCGTTCGCTGAGGAATGGAGCAGGGCAAGGCGTCTGCGTGGCGTGGTGCCGGGCAGCCTCAGCCGGGACAGGCCGTCTGCGGTGAACCAGCCGTAGATGGGGCCCAAGGGATGATCGAATCGGAAATTCGCCGCGTCCATGGCCAGCCATTCCTCATGCGCTCGCTGCCGCAACCCGCGTTTGCACCGTATAAGCAGGTTAGTACGGGCGTGGCGGCATGTCAATGGCTACTGTGCGCGGGCCCGGGCTTTGACTCGCAGCAGGGGGGGGCTAGCCCATCTTCCGCAGTTACGCCCCGTGAAGGTGGTATTTCCTAGGAAACGATGGCATTGGGGTCTGTTTTCTCCACTACATTT
>JAFGTL010000708.1 GCA_016934125.1 Candidatus Hydrogenedentota bacterium | reverse complement strand
TCCGGCGCCATGCCCGCCTCGGGGGCCGCTCCATATGCCGGCGAGATCAGTACAAGCGCAACCCCAATACACTTCGCGAGATGCGTGAGTCGTTTCTTCATGACGGAAGCCCTTTCCCCTTCGTTTCGGGCGCGCACTTCATCAAAAAGCCGCCCCTTCGAGGCAGGCCTTCTGGTTTGTGCCTCCTATGCTCTCGCTGACGCAGGTGCCTGTGCCCAAGTCCGAGGGGCACATGAAATTGCCTGGGCTTGCCTCCTGGTGGCCGAGCCCACAGAGATGGCCGCACTCATGCCCAAATGTCCGGACTTTTAACGCCTCCAAGGTATGTTTGTAGAATAGTTGAACACAAACCTACAACATATCAAGAAAGGCGTACGCCATGGCCATTATACACCAACCCCAGCTCTTCTCCTGGAACGAGATCGAGGCTCGCTCTGACCTCCAGCGGCTGCGCATGGTGGTCGAGACGCTCCCGGACGAAGCCCTGATGCAGGCTCTGGAGGCCGAGCGCAAGGGACGGCGAGACGATTATCCCCTACGTGCGGTCTGGAACAGCCTGCTGGCCGGGCTGGTCTTCCAGCACCCCACCATCGAGTCGTTGCGCCGCGAACTGCGCCGGAACGCCGAACTGCGTCAGGTCTGCGGCTTCGATGTGTTCGAGGGCGCCGACGCCGTGCCGCCGTCGTGGGTGTATACGCGGCTGCTCAAGAAGCTCCTGGGGCACCTGGGCCTTGTCGAGGCCATGTTCGAGGAATTGGTCACCTGCCTGCAGAGCGAATTGGCAGGCCTGGGAACCCGGCTGGCCGTGGACTCCAAAGCCCTGCCGAGCTTCGGACGCAAGCCCGCCGAAGACAAGCGCCAGTCCCCCGACGGCCGCCGCGACACGGACGCCGATTGGGGGACCAAGACCTACAAAGGCATCCGCGAGGACGGCTCGGCCTGGGAGAAGGTGAAACGCTGGTTCGGCTACAAGGTGCACCTGCGCGTCGACGCGGACTACGAACTCCCCCTGGCCTTCTGCGTCACCCGCGCCAGTGCCGGCGACAGTCCCGAACTGCCCAAGCTCCTCGACCACCTCGACCAAGCCCATCCCCAACTCACCCAACACGCCCAATACCTGTCCGCGGACAAGGCCTGGTTACACACCGGCCCCGTTCCTCCTCACACACAACCACTGCGTCTCGACGACCAATTCCCGCCCCCAAGGCCCCCCCGACTATCCCTTCGCTGTCCCCCGTGGCACCGGCAACGCCCTGACCGCCCACCCGACTCCCCCCAACCTGGCGACCTCGCGCCCAGCAACCCCTATTTCGCAAATGCCTCGACAGTGCTCGCCCCCCCGGCCTCCCCGTGCCTCCGGCAGGCACGCAGATTGCAGTCGGGCCCGGAATCCGGTAAAAGGGAGCAAGTTGAGCGCGAATGGGGTTTGCTGCGGGAGGGTATCGCCATGCCGGACACGACATCGAGGAGGGGTTTCCTGAAGCGGACAGCAACGGTGGCCGCCGTCGCGGCGGGGGCCGTGCCGCTGGCGTCGTGCGCACGGGTGGGCCGCGCGCGCATCCCCTCGCACCTGGCCGGCAACAAGGAGGCGTTCATGGACGATCCGAGGCAGGCGGCGGCGGCGTGGTTCCGCGAGGCGGAGTTCGGCCTGTTCATGCACTACGGCCTGTACAGCCTTCTGGCGCGGGGCGAATGGGTGATGCTGAAGGAGCGCATCCCCGTGGGCGAGTACGCCAAGCTCAAGGCGCGGTTCACCGCGGAGCGGTTCGATGCCGATGCCATCACCGATCTCGCCCTCGCGGCCGGCATGCGATACGTCAACATCACCTCGAAGCACCACGACGGATTCTGCCTGTTCCGCACGGCCCAGACCGATTTCAACAGCGTCGAGGCGCCTGCCCGGCGCGATCTCATCGGCGAACTGGCCAGCGCCTGTTCGAAGAAGGGCCTCGGCCTGTTCCTCTACTACTCGTACGGGGCCGACTGGCGCCATCCCTATTTCTACGCCCGGGAAGCCGGCTGGCCGAGTGCCCGGCCCGCCTACGAGACACCCGAGCCTACCTACTTGTGGAAAGAGGACGCCGATTTCGCCCGCTACGTCGACTTCGTGCACAACCAGTTGCGCGAGCTCCTGACGCAATACGGGCCGCTCGCCGGGATCTGGTTCGATCCCATCATGGGCTACTACTCGCGGCCCGACTTGTTCCCCATCGAGCAGACTTACGCCCTCGTCCGATCGATCCAGCCCCATTGCCTCATCTCGTTCAAGCAAGGCGCCAACGGCGACGAGGACTTCGCCGCGCCCGAGCGAAAGGCTCAGGCCCTCGACCGCGGCGGCGATGTCGCCGCGCGCGCCTGGGAACGCAACAAGGACAAGCCCATCGAGATCTGCGACACCCTTCAGCCCCGCGTTTGGGGTTACAACGCCGCCGTCGACAGCGAACACCGCTCCGCGGATGAGGTGATGCAGATGCTCGCGGATGCCGCCGCGCGGAACGCGAACCTGCTCCTCAATACCGGCCCCCTCGGGGACGGCTCGATCCATCCTGTCGATGAGGCGACGTTGCGCGAAGTGGGCCGGCGGCTGGCCTGACGCGCCACGCCCGGCCTTGCCCAAGTACTGGACGGGCCGCCGGAGACATGCTAGACTTCTGTGCGGTGGTTGGTTGGATATCAAACAAGAAGGGAGGTAGTCTGCGATGAAGGTGTCGTATAGGATGGATTTCATTTCGTACATTCTGTATGCGTGGATCTGGCTGTGGCGTCTCGTTATCGGGATGGTCCAGGACGCCGAGTGAGCGGCCTGACGCGGTAACGGTCTTGTGACGGGGGTGGGGCGACTCACCCCCGTTTTGTGAGACGTCGTATGCCCTTTGGGGGTGCCCCCGCCAACACC
>JAFGTL010000707.1 GCA_016934125.1 Candidatus Hydrogenedentota bacterium | reverse complement strand
CGAGGGCCTGGCCGCATTGCCGGATCGGAGCTACGACTACGTCATCCTGAGCATGACGCTTCAGGTGATCCGCAAGACTGATCTGGTGCTTCGGGAGATGCTCCGGATCGGCGAGCGGTGCATCGTCAGTTTCCCGAACTTCGGATACTGGAAGGTGCGCGCCAAGCTCGCAGTGCTGGGGCGGGCGCCCGTCACCCGCAACCTACCCTACTCCTGGTATGCGAGCCCGAACCTCCACGTCCTCTCCATCCAGGACTTCCGCCGCTACTGCGCCGGCCACGATATCCGCATCGAGCGCGAGATTCCCCTCGGCCACTGCGGACGCCGGGGCCCGTGCGCGCTCTGGCCCAACCTGTTTGCCGAAGAGGCCGTCTTCGTCGTTACGGCGCGGTAGCGCCCAGCACGGTATCGAAGAACGCCGCCAGGCCCTCCGGATACTCGGGCTCCGACACCAGGAACCCCTCGTTGTGGCCCCCGCGAATCTCAAGGAACGTCTTGGGCGCTTTCGCAAGCTCGAACAGCTCCCGTCCGTGATGGAACGGGATGATCTCGTCGTCGGGACTGTGGATGACGAGCACGGGGCAGCCCGCCTCCCCCACTTTCGCGGCGTTGTCGAACCGGTGGCGGATAATGAGGCGTGCGGGCAGGAAGGGGAGCATTTCGCGGGCGACGTGGCAGGTGGACAGGAAACTGCTCTCGAGAATGAGGCCGGCCGCCTGGGTTTCGGTGGCGAGTTGGGTGGCGATTCCGCCGCCGAGCGATCGGCCGAACAACACGATGCGGCCGGGGGCCACGCCGCGCGTCTCGGTGAGGTACCGCCACATGGCACGCCCGTCCTCGTAGCAGCGCGCCTCGGATGGCCGGCCGGTGCTGCGGCCGTATCCACCGTAATCGTAGATCAGCACGTCCAGCCCCAGGGAATGGAACACCTCGACGGACTCGAGCCGATCGGCAATGGTGCCGGCGTTGCCGTGGGAGAACAGGACGGCGCCTCGCGAACGCGCGGCGGGGATGAACCACGCGTGGGTGGTGCAGCCGTCCACGGTGAACTGGAGATCCTCGAACTCCCAGCGGAAGGGCTGGGCCGCGGGCGTCCGCCACACGCTGCCGCCCGCCGGGAAGATGGCGGCGCGCTGGGCGGGACGCGACAGGCCCACCAGGGCCACACACACCGCCGCGATCACGCCGACCACGCCCACAACGCCCATGCCGATCCCCCGTATTCTGTGTTGCTTATCTGCCATGCGATCGCGTCGATCCGCCTGCGCCGGCGCTGTCTCACGCCTTCTGCTGTCACCCGCAATCCTGCCCCGAACAGGAGCGGCCGCGAAGATTGCTATTCGGCTCGGGTTATTGTATGATACCTGCTCAATTTTGTGCGACTTCTTTTTAGAAGGGGGACAACGATGAGCCAGTACAACATCCTTCTCGACGAAAAACAGCTGCCGGATGCCTGGTATAACATTATACCGGACCTTAAGGCGCCCATGGCGCCGCCGCTCCATCCGGCAACCCTCAAGCCCTTGAGTCCGTCCGACCTCGAAGCGCTGTTTCCGATGGCGCTCATCGAGCAAGAGGCCTCAATGGAGCCGATGATCTCAATCCCCGGCGAGATCATGGATGTCTACCGGCTTTGGCGACCCACACCCTTGCGCCGAGCGCTGCGCCTCGAGAAGGCCCTCGACACCCCGGCTAAGATCTTCTACAAGAACGAGAGTGTGAGCCCGTCGGGCAGCCACAAACTGAACACGGCGGTCGCCCAGGCCTACTACAACAAGGCCTCCGGCATTGACGAACTCACCACCGAAACCGGTGCGGGCCAGTGGGGCACGGCGCTGTCTATCGCGTGCAGCATGTTCGACATGAAGTGCACGGTGTACATGGTGCGCGTCAGCTACGATCAGAAGCCGTACCGCCGCAGCTTCATGCAGACGTACGGCGGAAACGTCATCCCCAGCCCGAGCGACACGACGGACTTCGGCAAGTCGGTGCTGGCCGAGAATCCGGACACGACGGGCAGCCTCGGCATGGCCATCTCCGAGGCCATCGAAGTGGCCGCCAAGAGTGGCGGAAGAGTCAAGTACAGCCTGGGCAGCGTGCTGAATCACGTGCTGCTGCATCAGACGATCATCGGCGAGGAAGCCCGGCTTCAACTCGACAGCGTCGGCGAGTATCCCGACATCGTGATTGGCTGCGTGGGCGGCGGTTCGAACTACGGCGGCATCGCCTTCCCGTTCGCCAAGGACAAGCTCCGCGACGGCAAGGACATCGACTTCATCGCCGTCGAGCCGACGGCTTGCCCGACGCTGACGCGCGGTCTCTACGCGTACGACTACGGCGACACCGGGAAGATGACGCCGTTGCTCAAGCAGTACACCCTCGGCCACAACTTCGTGCCCCCGGGCATTCACGCGGGCGGCTTGCGCTACCACGGCGTGGCCCAGTTGATCGCCCAGTTGGTGCGCGAAGGCGAGATGCGCGCCGTCGCCTATTACCAGAATCCGTGCTTCGAGGCGGCCGCCCTGTTCGCGAAGTGCGAAGGCATCGTCCCGGCCCCCGAGACGTCGCACGCCATCCGCGCGGCCGTCGACGAGGCCCTGAAGTGCAAGGAATCGGGCGAGGCCAAGACGATACTGTTCAACATGAGCGGGCACGGGCACTTCGACATGAGCGCCTATGACGCGTATTTCAGCGGGAAGCTCCAGGACTTCGACCTCGACGAGGATAAGCTCCGGGAAGCCGAGGCGGCGATTCCGAAGGTCGACTAACCGCCGGACACAGACGAGACTGGACACAGAAGGAGACGCTTGCGGGCGTCTCCTTCTTCTTATGACTGGCCGTAGTAAGCGCCCGGGCCGTGTTTGCGGAGGAAGTGTTTGTCGAGCAGGTAAGGCTCGATCGGGGTTTGATCGGCCGACAGCGCCACGGTATGGAACGCCATCCGGGCCACCTCCTCGAGGATGGCTGCGTTCCGCACCGCCGCGGCCGCCGTGTCCCCCCACGTGAAGGACGCGTGTTTCGCACAGAGCACCGCCGGGAACTCGCCGGGATCGAGGCCCTCGAACCGGCGCACGATGGCCTCGCCGATATGGCGTTCGTAGTCTGTGCCCACCTCGGCTTCACGCAACGGCTCGGTGACGGGCACCGGGCCGTGGAAGTGGTCGGCATGGGT
>JAFGTL010000706.1 GCA_016934125.1 Candidatus Hydrogenedentota bacterium | reverse complement strand
GTCGTGAACGGTTTGGATGACCCGTTCGAGTTCGCCGGCCGGCGGACGCGGCTCGCCGGCGTTGCCCAGCCGGTGCATCTGGAAGAGCGTGAAGCCCAGCCGTGCCGATGCGTAGATCTCTTCATCGCTCGGATAGGGATGCTGCCCATCGCCTACCCAGATGAACATCCGCAGATCGTGCCAGCGCCGGTGCGGCAACCGGTTCGGCGCCACGGCAAGGCCCACGCGGAACGTGAACTCCTCCCCGGCGCGCAACACGTACGCGTCCCCGCCGGGCGCGATCCGGATCACGTGTTGCGTCAACACCACCGACGCGTCTTGCCCCGCGACCTCCTTCACCTCGAGCGCCGCCGACGCTGCATCCGCCGGCCAACGGTGCGTGCCGCCCCTGTCCGTGAACACGGCCAACGCCGCGTCGTGGCCGAACACTTCGAGGCACGACGTGAGGGTCGGGAGTTCCACGCTCGTCCCGCGTTCCGGCAGCGCGCCCTTCAGGCAGTCGGTGCCGTTCGTATCGCGCCGCTTGTGCAGGTATTGGCTGAAGCGCCCTGTCGCACCCACGCGCTGGCCGATCCCACGACGGACAGACACATCCCGGTTCGGCTTCAGTTTGACTTCGGACACGACAACGCCGTCGTTGTAGAAGGTGTGGCGCAACGCGTACGCTACGTCGCCGCCCAACGCCCCCTCCGCGGCCAGAACCACTTGAGCCTTCCCTGTCGCCTCGACGCGCGTGATTCCGGCGCCGTCCGCCAAACGCACGTCGTCCAGCCACAGTTCCACCGGCCCCGTCAGCGCCGCCACCCGTTCCCCCTCGCGCACGGCTTCGAGCGCCGTGATCGCGCCCGTGGCCTTGTCCACGGCATAGCGGAAGGTCGGCCCCGTCACGACGATTTCCGATGGCCCATCCGAGCAGCTCAGTTCCTCCGGCGGCAGTGGCTCCCGGAGTACTTCGGTGATCGGCTTGCTCTCAGGCGGTGCGCCCGACGCCGCACCGGCCGTCACGGCCGCGATCAATAGAACGAGAACACAGTGCTTTCCCATGGTGTGCTTTCCCTTCAGTGCCTTAGCCCCGCTGGAGCCACTCCCCAGCCCGGGCCAGATCGTAGTCTGGATTCGGCTCCGGCATGTCCGCACTTACACGCTCGCGCCATTCCGCGAGCATCCGCTGGAGGCGCGCCGCTATCTGCGGCTTGTCGCCCGACCAATCGCGCGTCTCGCCGATATCATCCCGCACGTTGTACAACTCGACGTGGCCATCCTCGAAGAACTCGATCAGCTTCCAGTCGCCCTCCCGCACCGCGCTGGCCGGCGTCGAGTGGTGGTAATGGGGGTAGTGCCAGAACAGGGCGTCCCGCTCGAACGCGCCCCGCCGCCGCAGCAGTGGCATGACGCTGACGCCGTCGAGCGGCTGATTCGCCGGCGCCGCGGCCCCTGCCGCGTCAAGGAACGTAGGGTAGAAATCCACACTCGACACCGGCGTGGCACACGTGACGCCCGCCTTGATCTGGCCTGGCCACCGGAAGATCAGCGGCTCCCGGATGCCGCCCTCGTAAAGCGTGCCCTTCTCATCGCGGAGCGGCGCGTTCGATGTCACCAGCGGGCCATCCCCGTCGAAGCGGCACCGCAGGCCCCCGTTATCCGACATGAAACACACCAGCGTGCGTTCCTGCAGGCCGAGTTCGTCCAGCTTGGCCACGATGCGGCCTACGCTGTTGTCTACGTGTTCAACCATGGCCGCGTACACGGGGTTGTTGATGCCGCCCGGGGGTTTCGGCTTGTTCTCATACTTCTCGATGAGCGCTTTCCGCGCATCGAGCGGAATGTGCACCGCGAAGTGCGACAAGTACAGGAAGAACGGCTCGTTCCGGTGGGCCTCCATGAAGCCTTCCGCCCGTTCGGTGAGGAATTCCGCGAGGTATGCATCCTCCGGGATATCCGTCTTCGGCATAGTGCCAAACCCGAAATGCCGCCCGTTGGACACGAGCATCTCGTCGAATCCCTGCCGATCCGGGAAGTACTCCCGGCCGCCCAAGTGCCATTTGCCCAGCATCGCACACGCATATCCCGCCGTCTTGAGCCGTTCCGCCACCGTCTCGATCTCGAGGGGCAGATATTGCTGCCGGTTCCGCGGCACCGTCAGCTTGGCCCATGGCCGCTGGTGGCCGGGGATGAAATCGGTGACGCCCACCCGGGCCGGATACTGCCCCGACATGATGCTCACGCGCGTGGGTGAACACACCGGAGCGGCCGCGTACGCGTCTGTAAATCGCATGCCGTCCGCGGCAAGCCGATCGATGTGGGGCGCCTCGTTAAATCGGTTTCCATAGCAACCCACATCCGCCCAGCCGAGATCGTCCACGAGGATGAACACGATATTCGGCCGCTCGACGGCGCTTCCGCCCGCCTGCCCTCGTACGCACGATCCCGCGCCGACACTCAGCAATCCCGCGCCGCACTGCTTCATGAAATCACGGCGTCTGATCCCTCGATGAGCCACAATCGCTCTCCTTCCGCAACCGTTTGCTGGTGAGCACTCCTTGATCGCAGAACGCTCCACAAGGCACGCGCGCTCATGCGGCACCGGCCCCGAGCGAAATCCCAGTGTAGATCACCCCCGTTTGCGAGACAAACGCCGCCCTTCGCTACCAGACGTTCTGGGCCTCAGAACGTCGCGCGTACGGTGAGCGGCTCTTGCCCGGGTTTCAACCGGATACACTCCTTCACCGCATCGAAATCACTGTGCGCCGTTCCATTCACCGTTACCGCCCTCATCGGCCGCCCCTCGGGATGCCGGATACGTAGCACGAGCGCCTCCGGTTCGGCGCGTTGCGGCGGTTCGAGCCGCGCCTCGATGTAGCGCTTCTCGATGTGCGACTCGATCTCGTAGCTCACCGGCCCGAACCGCGTAGGCGCGTTCCGCACGCGCACGGCCATCCCATCGCGCATCCAGTGCTGCGTCACGTATGGCGCCAGCCACAGTTCGTCGCCCCGCTCCAGCGCCAGCATGAAGCGCGTCTGCGCGAGAAACCAGCCGGTCTCATGCGGCTTGTTCCAGGCCCCGCGGTTGCCGAAATGCTCCCAGAGGTTGAGGTTCTCCGTGTTGAGCAGGCTCGGCAGCGCGTTGAAGTATGAGCGGATGAAGGGCTTCACCTCATCCATGAGCGCGTACATCTCCACCAGCCGCGTGTAGTAGGGCTGAACCTTCGAGAATCCGCCGAGATTAAACCAGTCCTCTTGCGCTTCTTCCAGCGGATACGCCCACATCCCGCCCTGAAGACACCAGTAGTCTTCGAGGTAGTCGGCGATCCATTCCATGCTCCGCCGATCGGCCTCGTCCAGCACGCCCAGCACCACCAGGTTGTGGGCGCCCATGCTCATGTCCTTGCCCCACGAGCGGCCCCCGTCCTCGTTCGGATACATGTCCATCACCCGCCCGAAACAGCCCAGTATGCCCGGGCAGTAGGGAATCCACGTGCCGTTCCGAAGTTCGAGCACCGGCGAGCAGGCCTGCGTCCATTCGTACGCGCGCCGGATGTCCGTGCGGTATCCTTCGGCTGCGGCCGCCAACTCGCCGTAGGCCGGATAGTCGATTGCCCCATAGGCGCGCGACACGCCCGTCAGCCCGGCCGCGTATTCGCCCTGTTGCCGCGTCACGTAGGCGAACCGCGCCCAGTCCGCCGCCACGCCCGGCGCCACCAACCCGAACTCGGCCACCTTCGTCCCGTCCGGATTGATCCGTTTCGTCTTCCCGCATTGCCGCACGATCCACCGGCACGCCGGCTCGAGTCTCGGGGCCGTCGCGCGGAACCACTCTTCATCCCCGTGCACCGCGTAGAAGTCCGCCAGCGTCCACAGGTGCCACCCCATGCCCATGAGCGTGTAGCCCGTCGTCAGCAATCCGTCCGCGTTGTATCGTACGATGAAGAAGTCGAGCGAACGGCGGGCGAACGCCTCGTGCCCCATCAGTCCCATGCCGTGGATGATGGCCTGCGACTCGCTTTCGAGCGGCCCATAGCGATCGGCCCCGCACCACGGCGACACGCGCGCTGCCCCGGCCTCGTTGCGCGCCGTCATCAGGCAGTGCACCTGCGACGCGTAGATCACGTCCTGCAGCAAAGGCTCGGGAATCTCGACGTGCGTGGCCGAGTCCATAATGCCCCGCCAGTAGGCCGCTACGTCCTGCGCCAGGGCCGTCCCGCCCTCCAGCGTGCCCTGTTCGGCCGGCGCCATGTCCCAGCCCGGCACGTACAGCAGGCACCGCGCCGATTGGCCGGCCGGCAGGTTGCCCGCGAGCACCACCTCGCCTTCGCGCACCGACACCGCGAGCGGCGCGGCCTGCGTCGCATCGATCACGGCCAGCAGCCGGCCCTCATGACGAATCGCGGCGCCCCGGGGAACGGCTTCGGCCTCGACGGGCTGATCCTCCTTCGGCCCCGTGGCGAACGCAAGACGCCATTCCACCTCGTCGGCCGCGGCGCCCTCGTGCGCCAGCGCATACTCGGCCACAAACAGCGGCTTCGCGTTCAGCCAGCCCGGGGCGGCCGCCGGCGCCCTGTCGTACGGCGCCACGAACGCCCGCTGTGTGCAGACGAGGCCCGCGTCCGCGCTGTATAGCGTCGTCGTCTGATCCGGCAGCCAGCCGCCTTCGAGATGGCGCGCGCGCTTCTCGAACGAGCCCGCCCCTGCCTTCGGCGTCACCCGGAGCACGTATTCCGGCGAGGCCACGGCACGGCGCCGATCGCCCCCGGGCTCCACCTCCGGATCGAACCGGTGCCGCACGCCCCCGTCCTCGAACACCGTGAACTTGTGGTTGTCGCAGGCCAGCGACAGCATCGTCGGCCCGTTGTTCTGCACCTCCCGGTGCACGTGTTCCATGGCCTGCTGGAAACTCTGATCCGGCAGGGCGCGCACTTGATCGAGGATCGTCCGCCTGTCGGCGATGCCGGCCCGATATGCCTCCAGCGCGATCCCGCCCGGCCCCTTCGCCGCAAACACGCCGAAGTCCGGCACATAGACGCAGCCCCGCTCTACGACGTCGTCCACGGCAATGCCGAAAGCGCCCCCTGGCGTCTGCACCCGCAGCACCGTGCGATCCGAGCGGGCGAACCCCGGCCGTGTGACGCAGTAGCCCACGTTCAGCGAGAGCGGCGCCCCGAGGGGCCAGTCGCAGTCGAACCCGCCCGCCTCGCCGGCCGAGTCCAGCAGCACCCCGTTGTACACCGCGAGCCGTGCCGTGTCCCCCGGCGGTTCGCCCTCGTAGCTCAACCGCACCTCGGCGGTAGCGCACCGCGAACGCGTGGAGGCCGTCAACGCGCGCACGCGAACCGGCTTTCCCGCCGACGGGAAGATCCACCGCACCTTCTGAACGCCGATCTTGGCCTTCCAAAAGTCGCTTCGCGCGATCCGGAACCGCCACGCTGTCCCGTCGGCGTCCGTGTCCGCCTCAGCCTCGCCCGACAACCGCATCCAGTCGCCCTGCCACGCCGATTCGCCCACCCACCACTCCACCCGCGCGTCCGCGGAGTGGGGGAGAGGGGGCGCCTCCGCGAACCGGATCCCCACTTCCGTCAGGTATCGGTTCTCATGCCACTCGAGCCCGATGCAGGCTTCTCCGCGGCCCCAATCGGGCGCGGCGTAACACGAGTCGGCATCCCGCGCCAGCGGCTGGCCGAGGAAGATCTGATCCGCATCGAGTTCCTCCACCCGGCCCGGATGCGAGCCCTGCTGCGCCGGATCCCACGTGAGCACCTTGGCGAACGGCGCCATGTCCAAATGCCGCGCTTGCCCCGCGGCCCCGGGCGCGGCCGCGCGCACGAGAACCGCGTCGGCCCAGTTCGCCAAGTCGCACACAATCCCGTCGCCGCCATCCGTCACGACGAGTTCCATGTCGAGGGCGTCATCCACGCGAATCTCGACAGGGCGCGCCGGATCCGCCTGCCGCATGAGCCCGCTGTCGAATCGCTGCTCGCCGTCGACGAACACCTGGAATACGACGCTCCCGCGATCGTGCTCGGGATGCGCCTGTACGCCCACCTGAGCCCGGAACACCGCGTATTCGCCTGCCAAGTCCACCGCGATCCGGCTCGCTGCGTGCGTGCCCACCCCCTTGGCATAGCGCCTCTCGCCGATCTGAAGCGGACGCCCCTGCTTCCCTTCCGCGTGCGCCGCCTCGTTGATGCCCAACTCGCCCCAGCCTTGTTGCACCAGCGCGATCGCGGCCTCCAGCGGCTCGTCCGCGGCCCAGGCGCGCGAACACCCGCCAAGGATCAACACCCCTACCGCCAATGCGAGCACGCGCATCGCCACCTCCTCCGGCCCCGGCCGCGCCTACCCCGCCTGCTTCACGCGCGCGATGGCCTCCGCGCCAGGCAGAATCGTCAGTGAAAACCCCATATCCACCCCATCTCCCGGTTGCACGGCCCGGGCGGGCCCGTAGAAGAAGAGGCGGAACATCTGCGAGTGCTTGTGCACGGGCCCGCGCGTGTAGTCGTTATACCAGAAGTAGATCTTCTCGACTTCGTCCGGGTTGTACGAGACGAACACGGCCTCGGGCCGGTTCTCGCACGCCAACACCATCCGCCCGGTGGCCTCCCGCAGATCGAGGAACTCCTCGATCCACCAGAAGTCGGTTTCAACGCCGAGCACGCGTTCATCCCACGTGCCGTCCGCCCGCTCGATGGACAGCGTAGGATGCGAGCCGAACACATTCTTCCCGAGGTCGAACATCACGCACT
Source organism: Candidatus Hydrogenedentota bacterium (assembly GCA_016934125.1). Classification (GTDB taxonomy): domain Bacteria; phylum Hydrogenedentota; class Hydrogenedentia; order Hydrogenedentales; family SLHB01; genus JAFGTL01. Next base: position 7,760 of record JAFGTL010000706.1, on the reverse strand, counting down.
GGTGCGGCAGCAGCTTGTCCGTGCCCTCCTTCGCCGTCACCCGCAGTCGCGACGCCAGTTCGCCACCCGTCAGGCTCACTTCCTTCACCACCGAGCAGTCATCCCGTTCGGCCTGCAGCACCACTTGGCTTGCCGTTGCCGACTCTGTGCTGTACGCCGGGATCTCCGTCCCGTTCACGCCGTCCTCCGTGGAACTGAACATCGGATAGCGCATGGCGAGCCCGCGCAGCATAGGGCGGAACGGCGCGAACGCACGCTCCCTGTTCTGGAAGTCGAGCACGTGGCCGCCCAACCCCGGCACGACCACCGCCTCGACCGCCCCTTTCTTCAGGAGATGGGCCTCCCACGGAATCCCCATCTTGTCGATCCCGAGATCCTGCGGATCCATCTTCTTGCGCTCGCCGAGGGTGTTAACCCCCTGCTCCGACATGAACTGCTTCGCAAGCCGCGCGTATCGATTCCGCAGTTCCCCGTCTACGAGCGGCACGCTCCACGTGGCCCCCGCCGGATCGTAGCGCCCGGTGCCCGTGTATCCGAGCCACACATCGGCCCAGAGGTACGGGATCCAGGCGAATTCGAGCCGGTTCCGATACACCTCATCCTGCATCGACGCGTGCTGCTCTTCGAAGGCGCGGTTGATCCGGCGGATCTTCTCCGGATCCACATGGTGTGGCACGATTGCGCTCTCGTTGTATACCCGGGGCATGCCGTCTTCGTCGAGGATATCCGTGTGCACCAGCCGGATCGCGTCCAGCACCGTATCCGCGGCAGGGCCGTAGTAATCCGTTACGAACTCGTCCATGAGTTCCTCATAGGACTCGGATGGATCCCACATGAGCCGCGCGTACATCCATCCCCGCAAGTCCATCGACTCGGAGCCGTGCGAGCCCCCCCAGCCCGACACCGCCGCGTACAGATGATCGGTGCCGTTCGCCGAGCACCACGCGATGTTCTCCGCCCCCGCATACGTGCACGGCGAGGGCGTCCAGTAATCTTCCGAGGGGAAGTAGAGGTATGCGTCCATGTGATGGGCGATGCGGCCCCAGTCTTCCATGGCCGCCCGCAGTTCGGCCCGCTTCGGATCCGTTTCGATAGGATTGAAGAAGTTGCCTGCCGGACAGAACATGACCACTACATTCTCGCGCAGTTCCATGCCTTCGGGCGGCTCGAGCGTCCAGCCGTACGCCAGGGTTTTCACATGGCGCCCCGGCAGTTCCGCCGCCAGCGCGTCGGCCAGTTCATTGACGAGTTGCACCACCAGGCTCGATGGACGACCGCCGTGCGCGTCGTAGAACGCCCGGCACTGTGCGCACGTGCAGTAGTCCGAGCCGTCGTTCTGCCCCACCCACACCGTGCCGATCTGCGGGTGTTCTCGTGCCCAGTTCACTGTCTGCTCGACGATGTACGCGCGCACCTCCGGGTTCGACAGGCACAGGCCCCACGTCGAGCCCACCGGCAGTTCCCGCTTGCCATCGATCTCGGAGAGCCAGTCCGGATGCTGTTCGAGCACCCCCCGCTTGAGCACCCGCCAGAAGGTGTGCATGTCGGGCCCTTCCGCGAAGGGACTCCCGTACTCCACGCCCACCGGCCGCCACAGCGTCCATTCCGTCATCCGGTTCCGCGCCATCCACGCCGCGTCCGCGCCGTTCCCGACGTTCAGATTCCGCCCGATCACCGGCGGGCTGAAGCGATATGCCTCTCGTGGAGCCGGTATGGATGGCAGATCGGGCACCTTCGTGTACGCCGGCGTATACCACCGGACGCCGAGCCGGTGCAGATACTCGTACACGGCGTACAACGTGCCCAACGGCGATCCGCCCGCCAGCAGCAGCGCGTCCGGGCCCGGCTGAATCACCAATTCCTGCGGCGCCAGCGGCCCGATTGCCTCGGGCTGCAGTGCGGCCGGCAGGTGCTCGTTGAACCCCACCGCGATCATCCGCCCGCCCCGATGCTCCGACGCGGGCACTACAGCCAGTTCCGCCCCCGACATGCGCGCGAGGTGATCGCGGAGTTCTTGCGCCGCCGTCCGCTCGGCCTGTGCCGCATCGTCGCGTACGACGATTGCGTAGTTGGCCCTACCGTCGCGCACGAGGAACCCGGCATCAGCCGCAGCGCGGGCCTCCTCCCCCGCCGCAATCCACGACGCGCCGAGGGCAAACGTCAGCCACCATGCCGTCTTCATCACGCCTCCATGCCGCGCAGCGCGGAACGCCCCGTCAGCAGTTCGGAAGAAACGCGCCCAGCTCTTTCAGCCGCCCTTGGAGTTCGTCCACGGCCACCCCGCGCGTATCCGTCCCCTTCTCCGCCGCCAGGGCCGCTGCCACGCCCGCCGCCTGCCCCGTGATGAAGCAGCCCGGCATCACCCGCACCGAACTCTGCATGTAGCGATCCGTGCTGATGCACCGGCCGGCCACGAGCACGTTCGACAGGCCGCGCGCCAGAATGCTGCGATAGGGGATCCCGTAGTTTTCGCCCTTGCCGTAGCGGAGCTCCTTGTGCTCCTTCGCGAACACCTCGTACGCCGTGTTCCCGCTCTTGCCGGCGTGAATGTCCACGGGATACGAATAGCGGCCGATCTCGTCATCGAACGTGGCCCGTTGGTTGAAGTCCTCGAGGTTCAACACGTAGTCGCCCAGAATCCGCCGCGTTTCCCGGATGCCATGCATGGCGCCCAGGGTCACCAGCGTCATGTCCTCGAATCCCTCCAGGTACTCCTTGTAGTACCGCTCGTATTCGAGAATGAGTTTCCGCGCCCAGATCACCGCCTCCGTCACCGAACGTTCATCCGTGCCGTCCACGCCGTACGTATGCCCCAGGTTCCCGCCCGCCAGGCGCTCCCCGATCCGCCACATCCCCGGCAGATGGCGATCCTCCACGGTGAACACCTTGTCCTTGAACGCATCATCGAGCCGCGTCTGTTGATTCTGCATCCCATACGCGCGCGCCCGTTCCCAATCCACATCGGCCCACACGCTGCACAGCGTCCCGGCCATCATGTTGCCTTCCTCGTCGCCCTTCTCGAAGGGCGCGCCCGCCCACGCCGCCAGATCGCCGTCGCCCGTGCAGTCCACGTAGTGCTTCGCCCTGACGGCGAACAGGCCGCTCTTGGCGGCCAGCACCGCCAGCGACACCGTGCCTTCCGCAGCCTCGATGTCCACCAGCGTCGTCTCGAAGGTGAAGTCGACGCCCGCCTTCAGCAGCATGTCGTCGTACACCCGTTTCAGCACTTCCGCCCGGATCGTCGCGCCCCCGGCCGGGCCGGTTCCCCCGGCCTCCTGCAGGTTCGTCAACACCTCCCTGCCCACACCGCCTGCCAGGAAGTTCTCCCCGTCGCTGAATTGCATGAACACCGGCAGCAGTCCCGCCGTGCCCATCCCGCCCAGGCAGTTCTGGCGCTCCGCGAGGAACACGCTTCGCCCCTGCCTCGCCGCGCCCACCGCCGCAGCCACGCCTGCCGGCCCGCCACCCGCGACAAACACGTCCACTTCGTGCCGCACTGGAATCGTCCGCTGAATCACTACCGATTGCTCGCTCACCTGTCTATCTCCCTGCGTCTCCGCGCCATGCGCCAACCCGAGCCCGCCGGCCACGGCAATGCCGAGCCCGCCCTTGATGAATGTCCTTCTACTGAACGGCACTATGCGGCCTCCCGCCGTATCCTTCGGCAAGTCCGCGTCATATGCCGCATCGTAAGATCCTCCCGCCCGGGTTACGGCCCCGTTCCGATCGCGTGGATCCGCCACGCGCCTCCCTCCTGCTGGATCTGCACCCAGCGCTCGTTCACGCCCGGTTCCCAGCCGCAATACGCCGCGCCCTCCTTCAACTGCACTTCAAACGTCACGTGATAGGTTTGGAGGCCCGGTTTCCACTTCTCCCGGCCGTGCTCCTCGATCGCCTTCACCTTCACCTTCTTAAGGCTGCCGAAGTTCTCGGCCCACATCCGGCGCATCTCGGCATTCGGCGCCATCGTGCTGTCCAGCATATCGAGCGCCGCCTCGATCCGGCCCTTGGCCAGGTGCCCGCCAAACGTGTCCACCGCCTCACGGTGGGCCGGGCCGGCCCCGCCGCCCGGTTTCCGCGTCCGCAGCGCCTCCAGATCCTTCGCCGTCAGTTCGTGGCCCGCCGCGTCGTGGATCGACAGCAGCTTCCCGTTCAGCCCATCGACGATAAAGGCGTAGTAGAGATCGCCTTCATCTTCCTGTCGCTCCTCGAACCGGAACTGCCAGACAGGACGCCCCGCAAACTGGCGATCCATGTTGTCGATCACGTAGCACACCGACGGCATAACATCGCGTGGCGCCCCGTTCGCGAACACCACCCGGCCCGCTTCCTTGAGACTCACCCCGGGCCGATCCTTCGGATACTCCGGCCTGCACGGGCTGTCCCGGCCTTCGGCCTCCCTCGTCTTCACGACCGTCTTGCCGTCGATGTACACCCGCAGAATCTGGGTGTCCTCGGGGTTCGCGAAATTCGCCATCCAGTGCCGCGAGCGATCCGAATCCGCCCAGTCCCGTTCAAGGCAGTTCTCGTGGAGCGTGTGCGCCACCATGTACCAGAACACGGCGTCTTCGCGCCATTTCACCGCCTCGGTGTAGGCCAGCCGCGCGGCCTCGAGTGACGTCAGCGTTCCCGTCTCCGGCCGCGGCGGCATCGGCTCGGGCTGCGCCTGCACGGCCTCCGGCGCTCGCGCCTCCGGGCCCGCGCCATCGTCCTGGCCCGGCCCCTCAGGGCCCGAACACGCCAGCATCGTGGCGAGCGCGAACACCATGCCGCAACGCAACCCAACGGGGAGCGCACACCTCCATACACTGGCCTCGCCCATCATGGCCTCCTTCACCTTGTCCGAATCCGGCGCAACTGCGGCCATGCGCTTACTCCACAAACTGCATCGAATAGATGTCGGCATCCGACATGCGGAACCGCAGTCGAACCGGCCTCCCCTTGATCCCGCTCAGATCCGCTCCGTCCGGCCACGGCACCACCCGCGCCAAATCGTCCCCGAACACCGGCGGCGCGTGCTCCATCGTGAACCCCGGGATCGGCGTGCCATCCGGCCCCTGCAACTCGATCTGGATCGTGCCGGCCGCCGAAGTCGAGAAGTTGAGCACGAGTTGGCTCCCTGTGAACACGAACGGTTTCGTCACGAACTCCCCGCCGCGAAACGGCGCGTTCACCGACACGAACCCGTCGATGCGCATCGTATACCGCCGCAGCTTCGAATACGTGTCCGTCCAGTAGCTCTCCGTGGCATAGAACGAAAGCTCATCCGGGGCGTTCTCCATGTCCGCCTTCGTCACCACCGTCTGCCACGCGATGTAGTTGTCGCCGTACACCCAGTTGTCGGCCGTGCGCAGGCCCGGCCGGATGAAGGCCTCGCCCCACCGGTTGAAGTGCAGCCCGTCCCGGCTCGTGATCATCACACTGTCCGTCACCGTCGTGCCGTATCGCGGGTGAAACTCCGCCCGGCCCTCCCGGTGCTCCCGCATCGGCAGCGCCCGCATCGACGGCGACCACCCCCGATCGCAGTACCGCACCGGAAACCCGATCAGAATGTGCGGTGCCCGGTAATAGGGCTTGATCACGTTCGTGTAGAACGCCATTGTCGCGTCATCGTTGTAGACGATGTCCTGCACATCCGTCCACGACTTGAAATCCTCCGATACCGCCGTCGTGATCGTGCGCACGCCGTCCCGGAACGTCCGGAAGTACGCCCGGTACTCCCCGGCCAGCGTGTCCCAGAACACCAGATTCTGCGAGTCGAACGCCCCCACATCCTTCGTCAGCAACGGCTCCGCCAACTCCGTCCAGTGGATCCCGTCCGGCGACACGTAGCCGTGCAGGTGGTGCGTCTTGTCGCTCAGGGACACCGCTTTGTAGCGCTCTTCCGGCTTGCACGCCGGATTCCCATCCTTGAACGGCGTGAAGCAGTGCGAGCCGTCCTCGATCCACACCAGGTTGTTCTCTTTCGTTCCCATCACGTCGAACAACCCCAGATTCGGCTTCTCCCACACCTTCCCGTCCCGGCTCTCCGCATATCCCGTGTACAGCGGATGCTCCTTGCCCTGCGTCTGCGGGTTCGCCGGATGCTCCCACGCCTTGTAATACATCCGATACAGATCCCCGTCCTGGAACACCGTGTGGTAGCCCGTCCCGCTCCCTTCCCACGGCGCATCATGGACGATACAGATCTCTTTCGGGATGGGCTGGTGCATCTGCAGCGCGACGCCATCCATGCTCTCGATCAGATAGTCATCCATGAACAGCTCGAGCCGCGAGCCGATATCCAGCGGCTCCGCGGACGCCCCCAACCCCATGAGCACAAAGGCCGAAACGATCGACGTCATTGTGATTCTCCTTGCCTGTAAACCCTCGCCAGCCCGAGCCGCCACGCCGCTCGCTGTCGGCCCCTCATTATCCAAGCACCCCGCACACAACGCAAATCCCGGGGCCTATTCCGTGTGCGCGCGACGCTCCACTCGGCTCGTGCCCGCCCCATCCGGCCAACTCCACCGCCACGCGCCCCCGCTGTCCGGCAGCGCGATCTCGAGCGAGGTGGGGGAGACGTCCCGGGCCGCCGGCGCCGCCCCGCCCGCCCGCGCCCGCACCACGCACCGCAACGTCGCCGGAAACTCGACGCGACTTGTCACCACCGTCGACTCCGTGTCATATCGCGTAGACGCGCTGATACCGAACCAGCCCGGTTCGAGCCGGCGTTCCCCGTCCACCACGGCGATGCATTCGCCCGGATCCATCGGGATCCCCAGCTTCTGCCGCGCATCCTCCTCGGGCACGTTCCCGGGATAGGGTGGCGCGTGGTTGAACCAGCGCTCCACCGTGTGCACGCCCCCGCCCCGAAACAGATCCCGGATCACCCAGGTGTCTGGCCGGATCCACAGTATGCCCCGCTCCCAAGTCACCTCGTCCCCGCTCTCAAGCGTGATGGGCACCCGGCCCCGCGCCGTCAGCCAGTCCTCGCGTTCCGTCCATTCCAGGCGCTCGGGCGACACGTCCGGCGCCGCGAATCGCCCGTCCACCGAGCAGACGTTGTGGGCCTCCGGCGTACGGAAGTAGCCGCCATGGAGCGGATGATTGTAGTTGGCCCGGCCCGAGTCGCCCAACAGGATCGCGCCCCCCTTCTGTAACTCGAAGCTCAATTGATCCGGATGGCTGTGGCCGCCGCCGTAGGGCACCAAGTCGAAGAAGAAGTACGCCGCATCGCTGTCCCATCCAGTCCGCATGATGGCGTATCCGCTGTCTGGCGTGATCACGGCCGCAAACGCGGGTTCTCGGGCCGGCATGGCTTCGTAGCGCGCGAACGCGTCCTCGCCGAACAACCAGAACGCGTTCAGCGGCAGCGCGTCGCCCGCCGCCGCGAACCGCAACTCCGGATCGTCGAACAGGAGCGCGCCAACAGCCATCCGCGAACGCAGGCTATACCGCCCGCAGTCCCCATTCATCGGGCCGTGCCCCGTCGGCGTCACCACCCGCAGATCGAACCGATACATGCCGTGCAGCTTGGCCGTGAATCCCTCCGGCGTATCCACCCCATTGAGCTGCGCCAACCGCCAGGCCACCGTGAAGCGCTCGGCAACCCACCCGTGGTAGCCCGGCGTCACCTCCCAGTGCGTGCCGTCGTCGTACACATCGCGCGCCATGTGATCACTGAGCCACCGGAACCCCGTCTCACGCCAGGCGGCTGCCTCCTTGAACTCGGGAAACAGCATGCCCACCAGGGCGAGCCCCGCGCATTCGACCGCCTG
>JAFGTL010000007.1 GCA_016934125.1 Candidatus Hydrogenedentota bacterium | reverse complement strand
TCCGATGGTGAGTTCGGCGCCCTCGGCCCACTCGGGAATGCGAAGCGCCAAGTGGAACCGCACCGGGTGGCCGGTTCGCACGTTGAACGTGATCGTGTCGTCGAAGGGGTAGTCGGTGAACTCCTCGATCTCGACGGGTGTGCCCGCGATATGCGTGCGCACGTGGCTGGGCGCGTATGCCGTGGCCACCAACCCCGGGGACGGCCCCGTACCCCAGTGCAGTCCCATCCACAGATGCGCCGCGAATTTGGGCCAGCCCTGATGCATGTTCGCCGTGCAACACCCGAAATGGGGCTCGAGGCCGAAGATATTGGCATCGGGCCCGTTGTTCGTGTAGACGTTCTGGTCCGACACAGCACAGAGCACCTGATTGGCCTGTTGGTCGTACTGGTGAGCCCACATGTCCGGCTTGAAGGTGGCGGGCAGCGCGTTGAAGGCGATTTTCTCGAGGCGGTCGGCCAGTTCGACACGGCCCAGGATCGCCATGACTGTCTCGAGGGAGAACATGTACTCGACCACCGCACACAGTTCGGTTCCCTGCGAGGGATTGGTGCCGGCGAGGTGCTCGTCGCCGCTGAACAGGCCGGTTGCCTGGCCGTGGAAGCGCTCCAAGGTGGCGATGATGTGCCGCACCGCGTCGCGGTCGTTTACGTCGCCCGACTGGCGATACCACACGCCGGGTGCCTTGACGGCCATGGCGTTGTTCACGACGTGGGTCGCAAGGTAATCGGCGTTCTCGCACCCCTCGGGCAATTCGTCCGCGAATCGGGCCAGTTCCTCGAGTCCAATGCGTCCGGTGTGCCGGAACTGCGCGAAGCTGGCCCGCCAATCGAATCCCTGTGCATGCGCTTTGGCGGCCAGGTCGAGGAGGAACTTGTGCCCGGTGCGTTCATAGAGCCAGTGGAGGCTGATCACGAGGTCGGCCCAACGGAACCGCCCCCACCCGGACAGGGCCCCGCCCTCATCGCTCAGGAGCGAGTCGAGCTTGCGCATGAGCCGGGTCATTGCCGGCACGATGCGCGTGTCGCCGGTGGCTTCTTGATACTGGGTGAGGGCCTTCAAGACGACGAAGAGGGGCCAGGGGTCATAGGGCTCATGCCCTGGCGCCTGGATCGGGCCGAGCCAGCCATCCTCGTGCTGGTGGGCGAGGATATAGTCGATCCAGTGGCGGGCCTTCTCTTTGAGGCGGGCGTCGTCGAGCAGGAACGCGAGGGGCGTGATGCCGTCGAGCCAGTAAGGGCCGCGCTCCCATCCCTCCGCGTCGCCGCCGATCCACCGGCTGCGCGCCACGGCCGGCCAGAACTCATCCAGGTGCCCGCTCAGTCCATCGGCCTGGATTCGGAGTTGGTTCAGCAGCCAGCCCCGCGGCCGTACGCTCCCCAGCGGAAGGGGATCGAATATGCGGGGCCGCAAGGCCCCGTTCGTTCTACTCATGTATAAGGTGACTTCCTCTGTGACCGGAGCCCGGCGCCGGTAGCTGTCGCGCGACGCGGCCCGCACGAAAATGCCGAACCCGGCGCAGCAAATGCGATTCCCCGTGGCCGCTCATACGACGGCCACAATCGCGGATTATACCTCATTGTCCCGCCGAACTGGAAGCTGGCGGCCCCGTTTCGGGGCCTGCCCGGTCCGCGGGATGGGCGCGGGCGTAGGCGTCGCGCATGTCGGGATGGCCCTCGGGGTGGGCCGTTGCGTGCGGGACGGGCTCCACATGGGTGGTGACTTGAACCAGGTAGGCGGGGAACAGCGCCCGGATGCGGCGTTCAACCTCGGTCACGGCTTGGTGGGCCTCCGCCGTGGACACGCTGCCCGGCACCAGGACATGGAGTTCGATCCACATTACGTTGCTGCTCTGCCGGTGGCGCAACTGGTGATAGCCCATCACCCGGCCCTCGGCCTTGGCGTCGTCGAGGCACGCCAGGAGGCGTTGAGTCTTGTCGGGGTCGGCCTCGTCGATGAGCCCGCCGAACGAGCGATACAGCAGCCGGAACGCCTCGCGCAGGATGTTGGCCGCGGCCAGCATCGCCACGGCCGGATCGAGCCAGACGATGTCGGTGGCCCAGACGATGCCGACGCCGACGACGACGGCCAGACTTGTCCACATGTCGGTGAGCACGTGTTTCCCATTGGCCACCAGGATCAGGGCGTTTCTTCGCCGGCCGACGCGGACTAAGAAGAGTCCCAGCAAGAGGTTAACAAGGGCCAAGGCCCCTGTGATGGCCAGCCCGAGGCTGAGTTGATGGAGTTCCGGGCCGGCGAGGAGTTCGCGAATGCTCGAGTAGAAGATGAAGAGCGCAGCCGAGAGGATCAGCGCCCCCTCGAAGCCGGCCGAGAAGTACGCAATCTTGCCGTGGCCGTAAGGGTGCTTGACGCAAGGGGCCTGTCGTGAGAACCACAGGCTCCATCCGGCGATTCCGGTGGCCGCGATGTGCACAACCGATTCGGCCGCGTCAGACAGAATCGCCGAACTGCCCGTGAGCCAGTAGGCAATGGCCTTGCCCACCAGCATCAGGCAGGCAATCAGCAGGCTCGCGCCCATGGCCGTCTTCTCGATGTCTCGTTTCATCCGGGTTCCGGCCTCTCGTTCGCAAGTGACTTTCCCGAAAGGGATTGATGTTCTCCTCGCGCCGCGCGTATCATCTCCGGCAGGCGACTGAGGCGATTATTATACCCTATGCAGGGCGCTACCATGGGGAATCGGATATGGGCACGCTCTCTTTCTCGATGGAACCCTACGGAGTCTCTGTGCGCGATGCGGGCGCACGGGGCGACGGAACCTGCGACGATGGCCCGGCGATCCAGAAGGCCTTGGACGGTCTTCGCCCGGTGGTGACGATTCCGGCGGGCCTGTATCTCGTCGGCACGACGCTCCGTATCGGCTCCGGCAAGACCCTGCTGGCCCATCCCGATGCCGTGATTCGACTTGCGGACGGTGCGGGCCGGACTGCAAGCGATTTCCTGCTGGCCAACGCGGACTATGAATCCGGCAATAGCCAGGTGCGCGTGTGTGGAGGGGTGTGGGACGGCAACAACGAGAACAACGCCCGCGGCCCGGACGGGAGCCGGGAATCCTACACCGGGGTCGCCCTCAACTTCGTTCATGTCAGCCACCTCCAGTTGGCCGGGCTGACGATCCGCAACCCGGATTCGTTCTCGGTCCGGCTCGGCGAAATCCGGCATTTCACGGTCGATAACATCGTCTTCGACCACCCGGTTCTGCGGCCGAATCAGGACGGGGTGCATGTGGGCGGCTATTGCGAGGACGGCACCATCCGCAACCTGCGCGCCCTGACTCCCGACAGCACCAACGACGACATGGTGGCGCTGAATGCCGATGACGATGTGGAACGCGCCATCAATCTGGGCATGAAACGGGGCCCGATCCGCGACATCCACGTCGAGGGGCTGGCCGCCGAGAGCGCCTACACGTTCGTCCGGATTCTCAGCGAAACCCAGCCGGTCAGAAATATCCGTATCTGCGATGTTTCGGGGGGCTGCCGCACCCACGCCATCAACGTGAACCGCTGGCGATTCCCGGCCGGCTGCGGCAACATCGCCAACGTCCGGATCAGCGGCGTCCGCGTGGGCAAGACGGCCGACGCACGAACCACCCCCCTCGTGTCCATCAACCTGCAGGCGCGGGATCTCACGATCGAGCAACTCGAGCGTCCCGACGACGGCTGCGAGGCCCCGACGCTCGTGGTGGACACCGGGGCGGAAAACGAGGCCGGCCTCATTGTCCGCTCGCGCGAGCAGTTGCAGCGCCTCGAGGCGGACTCTGCGGGGCTCGAAGGGAGCGTCCGGCCGCTCACGATGCCGGATGGCGCCATCCTGTATCAGGCCACGATGCGCACCACGGCGGCCGGCAGGATCCTGCTGGCCGCGGGTGGCATTGAGCACCTCGCCCTGAATTCCGGTGGGGGCGAGGGGGAATAGAGGAGCATGGCGGCCCGGCTTGGGATGCTCAGCGGGATGCGCCGGCATGTACCGCATATTGGCCCCGCAAATCAATAATAGTTCCGTGTGAAAACTGCTTTATCCGCTAAATCTCGGCTGGAATTGCGGGAAAGAGAGAACTGTAGTAAGATTTGTTTGGGCCATGAGGCTCCACGGGCACGGAGCGAAGTGTGTGAGGGGAGCGCTGAGAGGGAGGGACACAACGTGCATTCGTCAGGCAACAAGAAAGAAGCGGGCCTGGCCCTCTTGTTCGCACTCCTCGCCATTCTCCTTATCCTGGCAGGAGTGGCCTTTGTTGTATACCGGGCACAGAGCGCCAAGCGGTTTACGGACGTGGCCGTGTATATGGCTGATGCTGAGGAGGCCTGCAGAGCGGGCATCGACTACGCCATCGAACAAGTGTGGCACACCTACGTGGTGGGCCAGGGCAACACCACCGGGAACCTGGCCTCGTACCGGCAGTTCCTCGATGCCTTCGTATTGCCCAACGAGGACGTGAACGGCAACGGCGAACGAGACGGGGATGAAGACGACACGAACGGCAACGGGACCTTCGACGTCAATCCGGCGTGGTATCTCGTTTCGTCCGACGACGATCCGATGGGTCTGCCGTCAGGGAGCCGGATCACGGAGATCGTGGTCGAGCGGCTCGACGATCTGACCGGGGCCGATCTGACCATTCGTGTGACGGCCGAGAAAGGCGGGGTGTCGCGCTCGGCTGTGCAGACGCTGCGGGTGGCGGGGGAGCTGTTTTCCGGATTCGAGTACGGCATTCTGGCCAACAACATCAACTGTATCCTGTGCCATGCCCAGATCCTGCCCCTCGACATGGTGCGGAACGAGGACAGCGACCTCTACGGGACATTCGATCGAATCAAGGTGGCCGCGCTTGAATCGCTCATGGTGCGTTCCGGCTCCGATCACTTCGGGGCCCATTCGACGGTGGCGGGCACGGTGTACACTCGCGGCACGGTGTATAACCAGAACGGCTACACGTATTCAAGCAGCGGGCTGGCCTCGACGACGTTCCGAAGCGCCGAGTTCAGCGACGAAAACGGGGCACTCAGTCAGAACAGCAGCGGGGATCTCACGAGCACACCATTCGCGAATGGGGGCACGGGCGCTGACGGACTCCTGGAGCCCTTTGCCAACCTCTACGTGAACTACCCGACCGACGAGGCGCAGATGACCGACGGGGATCTGCCGACGTCGTTCCCGGCCCCGTTCCCCGATGAGAACGGCGATCGCTGTGTGAACGACGACGAGTTCCAAACCGTGCTGAACAGCGCAGACGGTTCCGTGACGGGCGGCGTGATCTACGGACTCCCGGAAGGCACGGCGTATGCCGACACCGCGTTGCCGACCAGTTCGAATGCGGCCGCCACGGCGCTTGCCAGCGGGACGTATGACGGCAACCTGATCCTGATCGGCACGGAGGACGATCCGCTCGTCATCGACAGCAAGGTGGCGGTAAACGGGGATCTGGTCATCAAGGGTGAGGTCAAGGGATGGGGCCAGCTCCAGGTTCGCGGCAACACCTACATCATCGGCGACGTGACCTACGCGGATGCGGAGGACTCATTCGGTATGGCGGACGACGGCACGACCAACGGGTTGGCCGTGGCCTCGGGCGGGAGCATCCTGGTCGGCGACTATCTAACGATATGGTGCAAGGATGATCGCAGCACATCCAACATGTGGTACGAAGAGTGGATCGACATGCGTGCCGAAACCAAGACGAACTCGACGCCGTACGGCGGCGTCGATGTCGGCTACTTCGACGATGGCGTGGTGGATCCGGGCTATAACGCGACAAGTGGGCGTGACGCTGACAGCTTCACAACCAGCGAGTTGATGCTGTTCAATGGCATGGAGTACACGAAGGCCCAGGCCGACGCGACCTACACGCCGCGCTACTACCGCATCCGCCCGTCGCAGCCCATTTTCACGTGGGAAGGCTACGGCCAGGACGCCATGTGGTACGAGGCGTCGGGCATCGAAACGGTGCCCGACGAGGATCTCGTCGGCTCGGCCATCCACGACTTGAACCCGAGAGACTTCTGGCTGTCTGAAGATCAGTTGCGGCAGTTCTGGTATGCGGACGAGATGTCGCGGCCGGATACGGGGAGGGCGCTCCAGTTCGACGGCCTCCTCTACTCGAACAACTGCATCTTCTGCGTGACGCACAGCAAGCAGTATCACAATTCGAACACGTACGGGCGTATGGTGATCCGCGGCGGCGTCATCGCGGCGGATCTGGGGGTGTTCGTGCCCGGGCCGAACACCTACACCAGCGACGACGCGCTGAAGCTGTATTACGATCGCCGTGTCAACGACTTCCTGCGCGTGGAGGACACGTCGCAGGTCGAGTTCTCCCGCACCGTGTTCCGGTATCTATAGGAGGGGCGCCATGCGCGTTTGCAGGTTACTGCCGCTGCTACTCGTCACCGTAGGCCTGGCCGCACGGGCTGATACCATCCACTTTGTGGACGGATCGACGCTCAACGGCAAGGTGAGCTATCCCAACGCGAATGCGGTGGCCCTGGAATTCAACGGTTCCCGTGTCGTGTTTCCGGCAACCGACATCGAGAGCGTCGAGGAGAACGACGTGGTGGAGAACCCGGGGGTTCGCTCGCTCAACCCGTACGCAGATGCGCACAACAAAGCCATGCTCGAGCAGACGGGGCTTACCGCCGCGCAGCGCCGCGAGGTGCGGCGGCTCGTGGAGCCGCTGTCTTCGCCGGATCCCCGGGAGCGGGCCACGGCGCGGGAGCAGCTTATCGCCAAGGCGAAGGAGATCGAGCTGTGGGACTACCTGGCCCTGTGCGTGCCGTCGATGGGCATGCGCTATGTGCCGGAGGTGCTGCGTGTTCTCTGTGAACTGGATCCCGTCAAGGCCCGGAAGCTGTTGACGGAAACCGTCGAGCACACCTGCCCGGTGCACCGGGGCAGCGCCTTGGCGATGCTCGGCATGGTGGGCACCCGTGAGGACACGGATCTCATCGTGCGCGGGCTCGTGGATTCCGATGAGGTCGTGCAGGTGTCTGCGGCGCGCGCCCTGGCCGCGTTGCGCGATCCGCGCGCGACGCCGGCGCTCATCGCCGTTCTGGACAAGGCCAGCCCGCGGGTTCGGCAGGACTGTTCGGTGGCGTTGAGCCGGATCTGGAGTTCCGAAGACGCGCCCGTCGAGTTTGAGACGGCGTCCGAGTGGAGCGCGTTCTGGCAGGAACGGGCAGGCACCGTGGCCGGGCCGGTATCGCTGAATTCGCTGAAACCGCTGTCGATTCCGTTGCCCGAGGGCGTGGATCCGACGTACAAGTTCTGAGTCGGGCTGCGGACAGCCCTCAGGCTGCGCGGGGATTGCCCTGGTCACCGTGACGGGCGGCCGAGCGCGTGGCGGAGGGCGTGCTCCAAGTCGCCGTAGGCGAAGCGGTATCCCGATTCGGTGAGGCGGCGGGGGATCGCGCGGGCACTCGCGAGGAGGAGGCCGTCTGCCATCTCGCCGAGGGCGAGCCGCAGCGCGAATGCGGGGGCGGGCATCACCGCAGGCCGGGACAGCACGCGCCCAAGCGCCGTGGCGAACGCCCGGTTCGTCGCGGGTTCCGGCGCCACCACATTGACGGGCCCCGACAACGCCGGCGTGGCCAACGCGTGACACACTGCGCCGACGACGTCCTCGAGGGCGATCCAGCTCAGGTATTGACTCCCGCGGCCCAATGGGCCGCCCAACCCGAGTGTGAACCAGCGCGCGATCCTGGGC
>JAFGTL010000705.1 GCA_016934125.1 Candidatus Hydrogenedentota bacterium | reverse complement strand
TGCGCTGTACCTCCTTATCCAACCGCGCCGAGGAGTTCTGGGAACAACGCGCCGCCTAAAACCCACTTTTATGACGCAGGCCCCGCCCGGCGGGGTCGAAGCCGCCGCGCGCCATCCCGGACGCCGCCCCCTGGACAGTCTCTGTGTGACGGCCCGGAACGCGGCAGTGCCGAGGGGGCTGCGGCGAACGCCGGTTCCGCGCCGTGGTTTGTCTACGCGCCTTTCTTGGCCTCCGCAACCCGGCGCCGGAGTTCTGCCAACGCCACGGCGGTGCCCTTCATGATCATCTGTTCCCGCGCCTCCGGGCTCAGATCGGCGGTGGACAGCCCGGCCTCGGTGAACACCGAGTGGTGCGAGTTCAGCAGGAAGGAGCAGGCGTTCGCGCCGTTGCCCTCGAGCAGGTAGCACTCGATGCCGCCCACGGCCACCCCGCCGGATCTCGTGTTGGTGACGAGGAACTCGAGGAGCATGACGTAGTCCGACGAGAGCTTCTGCTCGGGAAGCTTGGCGGCAAGCGCCTTGATGCCATTCTGAAAGGCGTTCCACTGGACGCCGCCGCCGGTATTGGCGAGGTCGAGTTCGGTGTCCGAGGCCTGGCCGACGCCGAGGCGGTTCTCCTTGAGAAAGGCGATCGCGGCCTCGCGGGAGGCCTGGGAGTAGGCGACGCCCTCGAAGGTGCGGACGACCGCGGGGAACACGGTGACCGTGCTCGTGCCATCCGATTCGAGGAAGGAGCCGGTTGGCGGGATGCCCGGCTCGGGGTTCGGGACGGCCGGGCCCTGATGCTTGCTGCAGCAGGCGAAGCTGGCGGCGACTGCGGACAATACGGTGAGGGCGATGAAGGTACTTCGTTTCATGGTTTCGTCTCCTTGTTCCAGAGGGTTGAAGAACAGCGTTGCGCTACTATAAGCATGGATCGTGCCACTCTGGACAGATTCCGTTAAGATATTATCTTGTAATGAGTTGTGGGAAACGGTCGGATTTGGCGGCCAGCCGGGTGCCACCCCGGGCGTACATCCAATGTACACGATGATGGCACCAGGCGTATCCCGCGTCGCGAAAGGGGCCGCAGAGTGCCGTTCAGCGGATGCGCCAGACGTGGACGACGGGGCTGGCCTCGTCGGCAAAGGGTTCGAGGACATAGAGCAAGTCGTGGGCACGGTCATAGGCGACGGCCGAGATGCGGAACCGGCGTTGCACGCCGCCGCCGAGCATGTCCTCCTCGAGGTGGGACGGGTTCAGGAGGAGATGGTCGTCGACGTTGAGCGAGGCATAGGGCTGGGGCTCCCAGGCAGGGGCCTCGCCCGCGGCCACGCGCGCCAAGTCGTCGGGGCTGTAGAGAATGAACTGGGCGTTGAATCGGGAACTCCACCATCCGCGGTAATCGGAGTGGCCTGGATAGGGCTTGAGATCGTCCTTCGGACAGGGCGTGCCGTCGGCGTTGCGGCAGAGGGTGAACTGGCCGATCAACTCGGTTTCGACGCAGGGGAGGTCCGGGCCGGCGGGGTTGATCCATCCATACCAGTACTTGGCGCCGGTGCCCTTGGTGCCGGCGAGCAGGACGGCCGACTTGCCGGAGGTGGTGGTGAGCCAGGCGCCTCCCTCCCACTCGTCGGGATGCTGGTAACCGCGCAAAGAGCGGGCGACGACGTCTTCGGTGTCCCGGGAGGTCTGGTACTGCAGCAGCGTCTTCTCCTCGAGTCGCGCGCCGGGCGGCGCGGGTGTGCCGCGGTCGTCAGTCCAGGGGCGGTAGGCGAACAGGGTCGGGCCCTGGCCCGACCACCCGCCATCGCGGTAGCGGCCGGTGGCGAGCCGCCGCCCGCCGACGTGGGCATCGGCCCAGTCGGCGGGGATCTCGAAGAGATAGCCGTTCACGCTATAGAGCGACTGGTTTCCGATATACCAGAAGCCTTGCGGGTTGGGGCTGGAGAGGTTGGGCTCGATCCAGGCGTGGGTGGGCGCCTGCTCCTGGGCGTCTTCATGGAAATGTTGCCCCCAGGCGAGATGGATCTTGGGGCCGGCGCCGGGCACGGTGAGGTACTCGATGTCGACGCGCGGGATCTCGGCGTACGTGGGGAACAGGCCCTTGGCCGCATCGCGAAGCGGCTGGAGGAAGGTGGCGCGTTCGAGGCCGTCGGGCGATTTGGATTTGGCGGGCCGGGGAATGGCGATCTCGGCGAGGCGGTTGCCGTCGGGCAGTTCGCCGTACGGGAGGCGGTCATGGCCCATGACGAAGAGCGAACCGGGGAATCCGTCGGCCGCGCCCGAGGGATCGCCGTCGGGGTTGAAGGTCATGGCGTTGCCGCCGTAGTCGAAGGTGGCGGGCCGCTCGTCGCCGGCCGGCAACCGGAACGCCCCGAGGTACTCGAAGTCGCCGGGCTGAACCAGGCGCGCCGCCTCGCCGGCTGCGCACAGGTTCCCCATGCAGGCTACCGCAATACCGGCGGACAGACAGACAATCGTTCTCATGGCCTCGCCCTCCCTCGGTTTGCTGCCCCTCGCCCAGCGCGGCGCGGGCGGGGCACTAACTCACCATGCGTTTCCGGAGATTCCAGGGGGCGCGCAGCGGACGGCCCAGCATGTCCGCCGCCTCCCCGTCGCCCTTGATACGCTCCCGATCGGGATCCCAGGTAATGGGCCTGCCGAGACGAATCGCGATGTCGCACAGATGGCTGATGGTGTCGGAGCGGATGGCCGCCTCGAGAGGGCTGATGGCGGGCTGGCGCGACTTCACACAGGACACGAAGTCCTGGGCGTGGCTCTGGGGCGCCCGCAGGTGGAGGTCGCCGGGTTTGAGTGCGATCTCGAGCAGGCGCGGATCGCTGGCATGCATGCCGGCCCGATCGACGCTCACCCAGCCGTCGCGCCCGAAGAAGGTGGTGCCGTGATCGCGCCAGGGCCGGTAGGCGGACACCACGGGCTCGGCGACGCGGTGGCCCATGAAGCGGATGGCGACGCCGGCGGCGTAGGTGCACGTCATGTCCCATGAATCGATGGTGTCGTAAAGCCCTTGAGGGGGAATCGAGCCGGCGCCCTCGTAGCGCACCGGGCTCGTTTCATCTGCGCCGAGGCCCCACTGGGCGATATCGAGGGGGTGGGCGCCCCATCCCGCGATGAAGCCGAGGGCGTAGTCGTAGGTGTGGTAGGCGCCGTAACAGGTGCAGCGATCCACCGTGTACGGCTTGTCCGGGGCCGGGCCGAGCCACATGTCGTAGTCGAAGCCCTCGGGGGGATCGGCCGGTTCGGTGGAGCCGAACTGGGGCACGTGAAACATGGAATACTGGCTCGAGATGTCGGGACACCAGGCGTCGATGCGCTCGATGGCGCCGAGGTAGCCGTTGCGGACGAGTTCGCACGCCTGGCGGAACGCGCCGGATGAACGCTGCTGGGTGCCGTACTGAAAGATGCGGCGGTTTCTGCGGACGGCCTCGCGGAGCCGCCAGGCCCATTCCATGCTCACGCCCAGGGGCTTCTCGACGTACATGTCCTTGCCGGCCCGGGCCGCAGCGATGGCTATGGGCACGTGCCAATGATCGGGTGTGGCCACGATCACCGCGTCGATATCGTCCCGGGCGAGCACCTCGCGGAAGTCGGCATAGGCCGTCACCCCGGTGTCGCCGTAGTGGTTGTTGAGGGAATCGCGAAGCCGCTCGCGGCGCTCCTGGAAGCAGTCGCATACGGCCAGGAACCGGGCATCGCCGAGGGGGACGAATTCTCGCACGAGGGCGTTGCCGCGTCCGCCGGCGCCGATAAGGGCGAGGCCGACGCGGTTGCTGGGGGCGGTTGCGCCCGAGGCCCCGGATGATAGGATCATGGGCGCGGCGGCCAGGGCGGTGCTCCGTTTCAGGAACTGCCTGCGGGTACTGCTTGACGTGGTCATGGTGTTCCCCCTTCTGATGGCGCGGCGGGCGCCGGGCCCGTCGACAGGGCGGCGCGGGCGTCCCGCAGTTGCTGGACAGTCCAGCGGCCCGGATGGACGTAGATGCGGTAGCGCAAGGTGAAGGGCTTGCCGCGCGTCAACGTGCGTGGCGCCCGATAGAGCACGGCGGGGCTGAAGTAATGGAACGGAACGTCGGGCCGGGCGATGAGATACCAGGGCGTCGGGCTGAGGGGATTGCCGGGGAACTGGATGATGGCGATGCCGCAGGGGGGGCCGTCGACGACGCCGCTGTAGTCGACGGCCTCGGCGTCCACGTCGGCGAGTTCGCCGGGCATGGATACATCGCCGTTATCTGTCCGGATTTCGGCGTCCGCCATGGGGGCGAACCGCACCGACAGGCCGGCGTATCCCCCCCAAGCTTTCCCATCCGGCTCGCCGGCGATGGGGGTGCGATCGAGGAGCACCTCGGGCGCCAGCGCCTCGAACACGGAGGTCCAGTCGATGTAGAAGCCGCCGTCGGGCCCAGGCGGCGAGATGTCGAGGAGGCGGCGCTCGGAGAGAACGGCCCGGCCGGGGTCGGGCTCGTAGCGAAGGCGGAACTCAACCTGTGCTGAGCCATCCGGATGGGTGGAAATCTGCGGCGGATCCCATGCGGTCAGGCCCGGGGATCGGCCCGTGCCGGCGTCTTCCTCCCAGAAGTTGACGCCGTCGATGTACTTCCATGAGAACCACAGGCCGTGGTGCCAAGGGTGATCGGGGGGCGCCTGCCAGGTGAGCGCGGGCCCGCCGGCCGGTGCCAAGGGATGGAAGAAGGGTTTGGGTGCGTCGCTCCCGAAGTTCAACTGCCAGATCACTTGGCCGTTGTGCTGGAGGGCGAGGCGGCCGTCGCCGGCGTCCCACTCGACGGCAGGCAGGGGCGGCCCGGAGGATGCGGCGGCAATCGCCACGCACCAGAGGGAGAGCGCAACGGCAACTGGTTCCATGACGCCTGTGCCCTCACAGTTCGACAGACGGCTTCGGGTGCCCGAGGTTGCGCCCCTATAGTCGGCCACTCGGGGGCGCAGTTTCAACACCGGCGATGGGGCGTGTGGGGGGCTCGTTTGGCATTGGTTTCGCGGCTTGCATTGGGCCCGGCGGGGGGGCATGCTGTGCGGGACCGAACGGAGCGGTGGGCGGATAGCGGACGCGTCCGCGAGGAGGGCGACATGGCGGCGGGAACGATAGCGGTGGCGGTGGCACTGGCTGCGATGGCGGCACAGGAGGGGGCGGGGATGGCAGCGTGCGCGTTCGATCTGAATCGGGTTCGATTGCTGGAGGGGGTGTGCCTGGACGCACAGGAAGCGAACCGGAAGTATCTGCATGATCTCGATCCGGAGCGGCTGTTGCGCAACTTCCGGATCACGGCGGGCCTGGAGGCGCCGGGCGAGCCGCTCGGGGGATGGGAGAAGCCGGACTGCGAGGTGCGCGGGCACTTCGTGGGGCATTATCTGTCGGCGTGCGCGCTGATGTATGCGAGCGCGGGGGACGAGGAACTGAAGGCGCGGGGCGACGCCATGGTGGCGGAGTTCGCGAAATGCCAGGAGGCGTTGGGCGGGGAATACCTGTCGGCGTATCCGGCGGCGTTCTGGGATCGGCTCGAAGCGATGGAGAAGCCGCCGTGGGCGCCCTATTACGTAATCCACAAAATCATGGCGGGCCTGTACGACATGCACACGCTGTGCGGCAACGATCAGGCGCTGGACGTGCTGGAGGGCATGGCGGCCTACTTCGAGAACCGCTACGATGGGTTATCGATCTGGGAATGGGATCGGTTGTTGGGGGTCGAATTCGGCGGGATGGCGGAGGTGTTGTACAACCTGTACGCGATCACGCAGAACCCGGCCCATCGCGATCTGGCCCACGCGTTCGATCGGGCCGTGTTCCTGGGCCCGCTTGCTCTGGAGCACGACAACCTGACGAAGATCCACGCGAATACGCACATCCCCGAGGTGATCGGCGCGGCGCGGCGGTACGAGGTGCTGGGCGATGAGCGATACCGGACGGCGGCGGTGTATTTCTGGGAGCGCGTGGCGGGGGTGCGCATGTACGCGACGGGCGGCACGAGCGAGGCGGAGTTCTGGGGCGATCCCAACACGCTCGCCGCGACGCTGAGCACGAAGAACCAGGAGTCGTGCACGTCGTATAACATGCTGCGGCTCACGCGGCACCTGTTCGAGTGGACGGCCGATCCGCGGTACGCGGACTTCTACGAGCGGACGTATTTCAACAGCATCCTGGGCACGCAACGCCCCGGGGACGGCATGCTGGCCTATTTCACGCCGTTGGCCTGCGGCCATCAGCGCACCTTCGGGACGCCGTGCGACTCGTTCTGGTGCTGCACGGGCACGGGCATCGAGTCGTTCTCGAAGCTCGGCGACAGCATCTACTTCCACGACGAAGACGGCCTTTACGTCAACCTGTTTGTGGCGTCGGAACTCGATTGGCGCGAGAAGGGCCTGCGGCTCGAACAGGTGACGCGGTTTCCCGAGGAGGAGGGCACGACGTTCCGGTTTCACCTGGGCCGATCGGTGAAGCTGGCGCTGCGGGTTCGGCGGCCGTACTGGGCGACGGAGGGCATGGAAGTCCGCGTGAACGGGGAAGCGGTGCGCGCCGAAGCCAAGCCGGGAGCGTACGCGGTGATCGAGCGGCGTTGGCGGGACGGCGACGAGGTGCAGGCGGATGTGCCGATGGGACTCCACGCGTCGCCCATGCCGGATGATCCCGAGGTGGTGGCGGTGGTGTATGGGCCGGTGGTGCTGGCGGGGCTGGTTGAGGAACCGGTGTACTTCGTGGGCGATGCGGCGGATCCGGCGGCGTGGCTCGCGCCTGTGGCGGACAAGCCGCTTACGTTCGTCACGAAGGGCCAGCGGGCAGCCGTCACCTTCATCCCGTTGAACCGCGTGGTCGAGGAGCGTTACGGCGTGTACTTCCCGGTGATCGAGGAGGGGGGCGCGCGGCACCGGGCCATCCTGGCCGAGGAAGAGGCGGCGCGGCGGCGGGCTGAACGGGCGGTGGATCGGGTGGCGGCCGACGATCCGGATTCGGAGAAGGCGCACAACCTACAGGGCGACAAGACGGCCGCCGGGGCGTGGCGCGGCAAGGGGTGGCGGCACGCGCCCGACGGGTGGTTCAGTTGGGACTTGGCCGTGCTGCCCGACGCGCCGATGACGCTGGTGTGCGTGTACTGGGGCGACGATGTGCCGCCGCGCACCTTCGACATCCTCGTGGACGGCACGAAGATCGCCACACAATCGCTGAATCGGGACAAGCCGGACGCGTTCTTCGAGGTGGAGTACGCGATCCCGGAGGCGCTCACCAAGGGCAAGAACCAGGTGAGCGTGCGGTTCCAGGCGCACCAAGGCAACACGGCGGGTGGCGTGTTCGAGTGCGCCGTGCTGAAACCGGCGCCATAAGGGGGTTGACGGGGGACAGGCGATGGCCAAGGGCTACTCTGTGACGATCCGCGCGGATCGGCGGGGCGCACCCCTGTCGAAATACGTATACGGCCAGTTCATCGAGCACATGGGCCGGTGTATCTACGGCGGAATCTGGGCCGAGATGCTCGAAGATCGCAAGTTCTTCCATGCCGCCGGCACAGACGAGTCGCCGTGGCGGTGCATAGGCGGCCGGGCCGTGGATTGGGTGGAAGGCGAGGGATACGGACACCGGCACGCGCCCCGGTTTGCCGGGCCGGACGCGGGAATCGAGCAGGACGGCCTGGGGTTGATCGAGGGCGCCGAGTATGCGGGCCGGGCGGTGTTGGCGGGCTGTGGGCCGGTTGAGGTGGCGCTGTGCTGGGGTGAGGGCCGGGAGAATCGCGATGCGGTGACGATTCAGGCGGTGCCGGACGAATTCGCGCCGGTTCCGTTCCGGTTCCGGGCGGGGCGTTCGACGGATGCGGGCCGGCTGCGCGTTGTGGCGCGTGGCGATGGCCCGGT
Organism: Candidatus Hydrogenedentota bacterium; assembly: GCA_016934125.1. Taxonomy (GTDB): domain Bacteria; phylum Hydrogenedentota; class Hydrogenedentia; order Hydrogenedentales; family SLHB01; genus JAFGTL01. The sequence continues at coordinate 2,171 of JAFGTL010000705.1, read as the reverse complement.
GCGGGCCGCGGCGGTGTCGTTGATGCCGGCGAACCACGTGCGCGGGATGCGGGCGGATACGCTGGCGCTGTTGCGGGAACTGGATGCGCCCCTCTACCGGTGGCCGGGGGGCAACTTCGTGAGCGGATACGACTGGCGCGACGGCCTGGGCGATCCGGACAGGCGGTCGCCGCGCAAGGAGCGGGCCTGGAACGATGTCGAGCCGAACGACTTCGGGTTGGACGAGTTCATGGCGTTCTGCCGCGAGGTGGGGGCGGAGCCGAACGTCGTCGTGAACACGGGCGAGGGCGACGTGGCCATGGCGGCCGGCGAGGTGGAGTATGCCAATGGCGCCGCGGACACGGCCATGGGCGCGCGCCGGGCGGCCAACGGGCATCGGGAGCCTTACGGGGTGGTGTGGTGGGGCGTGGGCAACGAGATGTACGGCGACTGGCAACTCGGCCACATGCCCCTCGAGGCTTACGTGAGGAAGCACAACCAGTTCGCCGACGCCATGCGCGGGGTGGATCCGGCGATCAAGTTGATCGGCGTCGGCGACAGCCGCTCCGGGTGGAGCGAGGCCATGCTGCGCCACTGCGCCGGACACATGGATCTGCTCAGCGAACACTTCTACAGCGCCCACGACGCCGATCTCGCCGCACATGTGCACAACGTGGCCGAGGACGTGCGGGTGCGCGCCGAAACCCACCGGCGGTGTTGTGCCGGGCTGCCCTCGCTCGCGGGGCGCGCGATCCGGATGGCCCTGGACGAGTGGAATTACGTACGTCACGGCGAAGACTGCTACGGCCTTCACGGATCGCGGTTTGGGTTGCGGCACGCCCTCGGGATCGCCGCGGGTTTGAATCAGATGGCGCGGGATTCGGACACGATCGCCATGGCGGCGTTCGCGCAGACGGTGAACGTGATCGGGGCGATCAAAACGAGCAAAACAGCGGCGTGTTTCTCGACAGTCGGGCTGCCGCTCGTGCTGTATCGCCGCCATTTCGGCACGGTTCCGGTGGCCGTGGAGGGCGCCGCGGCGCCGCTCGATGTGGCGGCCGCGTGGGCCGCGGACGGCCGCGCGCTGACGGTGGCGGTGGTGAATGCGTGTGCGGACGCGGCCGATCTGGTGGTGTCGGTGGCCGGGGCGGATCTCGCGGGCACCGGGCAATGCTGGACGATCACGGGGCCGGACGCGGACGCGTTCAACGAGCCGGGACGCGACGGGCCGGTGCGGATCGAGGAACGGGCTGCTTCGATATCGGGCGGGGCGCTCAACGTGCCGGCGGTGAGTGTGTGTCTCTATCGACTCGAGGTGAAGGGGCGAGGCCCGGGAGTGGAGGGATGACTTTTCGCGGCAAGGTTCTGCTTGCGCTGACGGGGCTGGCCGTGCTAGACGTGGTGGTGCCGGTTCCCATGCTGGCATTGTCTCTGATTTACGTGGCCGCGGCCCGGCCGGCGTTCTTTCGGGAATGGACGGGGCGCGTTTACGGAACTGGGGGTTGAGAACTTCGATTGAGGATGCGTTCGGGGCGCGCAGTGTGTCTAAGGAGTAATACCATGACGTTGATCGTGATCGCGGCGGCAAGCTTCTCTTCGGGGGCAACCGACGGCAACGCGTTGCCCAATCCGTCCTTCGAGGAGGGGGCGGCCGAAGTCTCCGGATGGAACACGCGCACCTGGGCCGGGGAAGGCCAGTTCGAGCGTGCGGACACGGGGCATACCGGCGGGCGTAGCGTGATGCTCGCATCGGACGCGGGCGCCGACGTGACGTGGTCGGCCGAAGTGGCCGTGACGCCGTTTTCGACGTATCGGCTGTCGGGGTGGATCAAGACGGCGAACGTGAAGGCCAGCACGGGGCAGGGCGCGCTGTTCAACGTGCACCAGCTCCGCGGGGCGCAGACGCCCGCGGTCAAGGGCACGGCGGACTGGACGCGCGTCGAGGTGGAGTTCGATACGGGCAACGTGGATCGGGTGATGGTGAACTGCCTGTTCGGCGGCTGGGGACTGGCCACGGGCACGGCGTGGTATGACGACATCTGCCTCGAGCGGATTGCCATGGAGGATCTCGAGCCGGCGGCCGCGATCGACGCGGGCGCGGCCGGGCACCCCATCTCGCCGTACGTCTACGGGCAGTTCATCGAGCACCTGGGCCGGTGCATCTACGGCGGGATCTGGGCCGAGATGCTCGA
>JAFGTL010000704.1 GCA_016934125.1 Candidatus Hydrogenedentota bacterium | reverse complement strand
TACTCGCGCTTCTGGTGCGATTGCCCTGGGGCTTAGTCCAGCGGTGCGCCCCCGCCCTTCGTCGCTGCCGATCTGACAGATTTTGGGCGGCGGCCCCCCCCTGCAACCAGGGAACTCCCCGCGTTTCGCATGGGTGGCGCGCCGGGACTGCGCCCCCGTAATCGTCTGATACGCAGGAAGTTGCGATTCGCGAGTCGCTGCCCGACGCCCAGACGGCTCGAAACTTGCTGCCCTCCTGCCGATGCAAGAGGGATTTGCGAGGCGCACCCAGTCCGCCCGCCGGCCAGATCGGCGCGTCACAGGCGTACTACCTCGTGTGTTGGGGGCCTCGCGATGCGCGGAACTTGGAAACGGGCTGACACGATGGGGTAGGCTTCCGTGATTGATGGCAAGTACACCATGACCAGCGAAGGAGATCGCACGGATGGCTAACACCGTTCCACGCCCGGAGCACCCGCGGCCCGATTTCGAACGAACCGAATGGCTGAGCCTGAATGGGGAATGGGAATTCGAGATCGACGCGGGCGACTCGGGCGAATCGCGCGGCCTTTCGGCCGGGCGGAGGCTGGCGGGCGTGATCCGCGTGCCCTTCTGCCCCGAGAGCCCGCTGAGCGGGGTGGGGCACCTGGACTTCATGGAGGCGGTGTGGTACCGCCGGCGGGTGAGGGTGCCCAAAGCCTGGAACGGGCGGCGGGTGCTGCTGCATTTTGGCGCTGTGGACTATGAGGCCACCGTCTGGGTGAACGGCACGCGGGTGGGCGTGCACCGGGGCGGTTATGTCCAGTTCTCGTTCGACGTCACCCATGCATTGCGGCCCGGCGCCAACGAGATCGTGGTGCGCGCGGTGGATCGCATCCGGACGCGCCTCCAGCCGAGTGGCAAGCAATCCCACCGCCACGAGTCCTACGGCTGCATGTACCGCCGGACCACGGGCATCTGGCAGAGCGTATGGATGGAGGCGGTGGGGGAGACGTACCTGGAACGGATCACGGTGACGCCCGATCTGGATTCGGGCCGCGTGCTGATCCAGGCCGATGTCCAGGGGCCGCCGGCCGCGGTACGCGCCGTGGTGCGCTCGGGCCGGACCGTCGTGGCTCAGGCCGAGGCACCCGCCACGTGGCGCAGCACCTTTGTGGCGCTCGATGTGCCCGAGGTCTGCCCGTGGTCGCCGCAAACGCCGCACCTGTATGAACTCGAACTCACGATTGCGCGGCGCGGCAAGCCGTTGGATCGCGTATCGAGCTACTTCGGCTTCCGCAAGGTGCACCTCGACGGCAGCCGGTTCTACCTGAACGGCGAGGTGCTGTTCCAGCGGCTGGTGCTGGATCAAGGTTTTTATCCGAAGGGGATCTACACGGCCCGGAGCGATCGGGCGTTGAAGCAGGACATCGAACTGGGCCAGGCCATGGGCTTCAATGGCGCGCGCCTGCACCAGAAGGTGTTCGAGCCGCGGTTCCTGTATTGGGCGGATCGGTTGGGGTACCTGGTGTGGGGCGAGTTCCCCGATTGGGGGCTCGACATGTCCGATGCCGCGGCCATGGAGAACCTGGCCGCGGAGTGGATCGAGGTGGTGCAGCGGGATCGCAATCATCCCGCTATCATCGGGTGGTGCCCCACCAACGAGACGGCCGTGAATCAGCGCCGGGAATCCATCGAGCACCTGTATCGCGTCACCCGCGCCCTCGATCCCGCCCGCCCCATCATCGATACCAGCGGCTACACCCACGTGCTGACGGATGTGGACGACAACCACGACTACGCCCAGAACCCGCGCGAGTTCAAGAAACGGGAAGATCCTCTGATGCAGGGGAAGCCGTTCCGGAACCGGCCCGAACACGACGCCCCGTATTGTGGGCAACCGTTCATCTGCAGCGAGTTCGGCGGGATCTGGTGGAACCCCGGGCAGAAGGATCGGGAGGCCTGGGGATACGGCGAACGGCCGCGGAGCGCCGCGGAATTCCTCACGCGGCTGCGCGGGCTCACGAACGCGTTGGTCAAGAACCCGTCGATGTCGGGGTTCTGCTACACCCAACTGACCGACGTCGAGCAGGAGGTGAATGGACTGTACACCTTCGATCGGAAGCCGAAGTTCCCCGCGGACACGATCGCGAAGATCTTCCGAGCGAAGGCCGCCATCGAATGCTGAATCCGCTGGCCCCGAGACACGTAGTCGGGCCGGTTTTGCCCCGGGCCGTGAATCCGGCGCCCTTCGCCGCGGCCCGTCTGGTATAATGGGCGAGGGGAGCAGGAGGAAGAGACTATGCCCACTTTCAGTTACGTGGCACGAACGCGCGAGGGCAAGACGGAACGCGGCACCATGAACGTCGAGAACCGGCAGGCCCTGATGCGCAATCTTCAGAGCCGCGGGCTGCGGCTGGATCAGGTGCGGGAGCGGGGCCGGGTTGGGCGGGGCCCCCGCGTGAAGAGCGCCGAAGTGCTCGTGTTCACGCGGCAACTGTCCACCATCGTCAACGCGGGCATGCCGTTGCTGAGCGGCCTCGACATCCTGGCCGAGCAAACGGACGATCCGCGGTTCGCGAACGTGCTCCAAGAGATCGCCAGCGACGTGGAAGGGGGCGATTCGTTCTCGGAGGCGCTCCGCAAACACCCGCGCATCTTCACCGATCTCTTCGTGAGCATGGTGCGGGCCGGTGAGGCCAGCGGCAACCTGGACGGCGTGTTGCTCCAGTTGGCCGACTACATGGAGTCGATGGAAGAACTGAAGCGGCGCATCCGATCCGCCATGACATACCCCGTGGTGGCGTTCTCGATGATTCTGCTCATCGCCGCCGGGCTTATCATCTGGGTGGTGCCGCAGTTCGCGGAGATTTTCAGCAGTTTCGGGCAACAACTGCCTGCGCCCACCCGCATGCTGATTGTGATCAGCGAGATCCTCAGAAGCTGGCGGGCCGGTGTCGTGGTGGCGGGGTTCATCGGGTTCATCATCGTGCTCCGGGTGTATAACCAGACGGAGAACGGCCGGCTGAACATCGATCGCGCCAAGCTCCGGCTGCCCGTGTTCGGCAAGATGCTGCGGAAGGTGGCCATCAGCCGGTTTGCGCGCACCCTGAGCACCCTCACCCGGAGCGGCGTCGCTATTCTGGGCGCCCTCGAGATCGTCGAACGCACCGCCGGAAACGAGGTGTTCGCGCGTGTGATCCGCGGCGCGGGCGACAGCGTCCGGAACGGTGAAGCCCTGGCCGAGCCCCTCGCCCGAAGCAGCGAGTTCCCGGCCATGGTGACGCGGATGATCGGCGTCGGCGAGAAAACCGGCGCCCTCGAACAGATGCTGTCGAAGATCTCCGATTTCTACGATTCCGAGGTGAAGGCCTCCATCGACGCGCTGACAAGCCTCATCGAGCCCATTCTCATCATGATGATGGGTATCGTCGTCGGCAGTATCGTCGTGGCGCTTTTCATGCCTATCCTCCAACTGTCTTCGCTCGTCCAGCAGTAGCCCTACGCATCGTTGATCTAACGGGGCCGGGCCATCGCGCCCGGCCCCGTCTCTTGCGTTTGCCCCCGGCCGTTCCCATAATCCCTTCCGTGCCGCGCTCGAGCCCGGAGGGGATACGCCGTGCTGGCCGGAATGATGCTCGTACTCGCCGCCGCCTTCCCGCCCGACGCCGTTGTAGTCGAGGCGGAGGCCTTCGATGTGGCGGCCCACTGGATGGTGGGTGCGTGCCGGGCCGACTGCGCCCCGGGCGGGCTCAGCGGCGGCGCGGCCCTGAACGCGAACCAGCCCGGCGCCCGCGCCACGACGGGCGTGGATCTGCCCGAAGGCTCGTGGACGGTGTGGGTGCGTGTCTTTGACTGGGCGGGCGCGCCCGGCCATTACCAGTCCCGGCTCACGATCAACGGGCGCGCGCAGGCTTTGGCCGTATCCGAGCCGGTGCTGAACTCCTACATCTGGGAGAAGTGGGGCACGGTGGATGGCGGGGCCCTCGCCCTGGAACTCAGCCACCCGGACTCGTTCAACTCGGCTGTCGACTGCATCCTGTTCGCCCCGGATCCCGCGTTCGAACCCGCCTCGGGCCCGGCCATCGACCTCGTTCACGCCCAGCTCTCGCGCGCCTTCCCCGACGGGCCCGGCACGCTCCACGTGCGACTGCGTCCCGGGCACGACGTGGCCGGCGTCACGCGCGTGGCCCTCATGCTCGCCCGGGAGGGCGCGGCCCGCGATGTGGTGTGGCGCGATGAGGTGCCGCTGCCGGCCGGGCTCCATCGCTGGCCGGCGGGCCAGGACATCGATCTCCCGGCCATTGCGCTGCCCGCATGCCCCTTCCTGTGGCCCGGTTCCTATGTGCTCCGCGTCGGCGTGCCCAACAGCCAATGGATCCTCGGCCAGCCCGTGGCCCGGTTCGAGAAGGAGGAGACGTCCATGCCCGCCCCGTGCCGTGCCGAACTGCGGCCGTACCGCGGCGCGCCCACCATCCATGTGAACGGCACGCCTGAGTTCCCCTTCGCCTACCTGATCCACGCCGGCGACATGGACAAGCACTACGCCCAGATGGCCGCCATCGGCGTCCGGTTCTTCACGCTCGCCGCCGGGCTCGGCGCCTCGCCGGACGGCTTCGATCCCGCCGGATGCGATGGGCCGTTCCTACGCGTCCTCCGCCACCAGCCCGATGCCCTCCTGTTTCCGCGCGTCGGCGTCACCGCGCCCGACTGGTGGTGCGCCCAATACCCGGACGAGTGCGTCGTGTTCGACGACGGCACCACGGGGCCGCAGTCCATGTTCTCGGAGCGCTGGCTGGCCGACGCGTGCCAATGGGTGGAAGACCACGCCCGCTACATCCGCTCGTCGCCCTATGCCGGCCACGTGATCGGCATCCATCTCTGCTCCGGCGTCAGCGCCGAATGGCAGTCGTGGGGGCTGTGGTCGAACCGGCGCGGCGATTTCAGCGCCCCCGCCCAACGGGCCTGGCGCGCATACCTCGGCGCCAAGTACCGCGACGACGCGGCCCTCGCCGCGGCCTGGCACCGGCCGGGCGCCACCCTCGACACGGCGGCGATGCCCTCCCGCGCCCGCCGCGAAGCGGAGGGCCCGTTCCTGCGTTCGCCCGGCGAGTTCCAGGACGTCATCGACTTCTACGATTTCTACTGGCGCGGCACGGCCAAGGCCATCCAGGCGCTTGCCGCCGCGGCCAAACGGGGCGGCGGCCGCGACTGGCTCGTCGGCTTCTTCTACGGATACGCCATCCAGTACGGCGGCAAGATGCAGGAGAGCCAGCACCTCGGCATGCGCGACGTGATGGACTGCCCCGACATCGACTTCTTCTGCAGCCCGTGTATGTACTCGCTGCGCGCGCCCGGCGGCACGAGCACCTTCATGTCGTTCACCGACTCGATCCGCATGCGCGGCAAACTGTGGTGGGATGAGGCTGATAACCGCACCCACCTCGCCAAAGATCGGGCCGTGGCGCCCGCCGCCGACCTTTTCGAGTCGCTCAATGTCCTCGAACGCGAGTTCGCCCACGCGTTCACCCGCCGCGCGGCCATCTGGTGGTTCGACATGCAGGGCGGCTGGTATGACGACCCTGCCATCCTCGAGTTGTTTCGTCAGTTCCGCGTCTTCGGCGAGGCCGGGCCCCGCGACTGGAATCCCCCGGCCGAGATCGCCGTCTTCGTCGATGACAAGAGCAGCTACCGGCTCCGGCCCGAGGAGCCCTTCCTCCACGACGGGATCACCGCGTTCCTGGCCGAGCTCCCCCGCCTCGGGGCCCCCTACCACACTTACCTCCTCGGCGACGTGGCCGCCGTCTCCGGCTACAAGCTCTGCATCTTTCCCCTGGCTTTCGATCTCTCCGACGCGGAACGCGCCGCCATCGAAGCGCTCAAAGGCGACGGCCGCACGCTCCTGTTTGTCGGCCCGGCCGGGATCGGGCGGGTTGAGGGCGGCCGCGTGCATCCCGATCCGGCCTTGTCGGCGGCGCTGCTCGGCACTGGGCCCGAGGGATCCGGCTGGAAACACATCGATCACGGTGCATGGCGCCTCGCCTGGACGCCCGAGCCGCATCCGGCTCTCGCCGACGTCCGCGACATCGCCCGGGCTGCCGGCGTCCACCTCTACCACGAGCAGGACGATGCCCTGTACGCCGGGAACGGCCTGATCGCGCTCCACGCCCAGTCCGCCGGCCCGAAGACCCTCCGGTTCCCGGCCCCTGTGGCCCTCCGCGAGCTGTTCACCGACGCCCCCCTCGAACACACCGGCACCGCCCTCTCCTTCGACCTTCAACGGAACGAAACCCGCTGTTTCGCCGTGACTGGGGAGTAGGGGCTCAGCGGACAACATAGGCCGTGACCGCGGGCCACGGGGACGGAAGATGACCGGGAAGTCATCCTGGCACCTGTTCCGGGCGCGAGGCATCTGGCTTAACCGGTTGTGGTTGAATTACTTACAAGATCCTCGGGGCGGGGTGGTTTTCTCCGATTTCGGGCTAAAGGGGCGTGCCGGATCTGCCGATAATAAGAAGTGACGGACACTACCGGATCCTGCATCGAGCAGGAGGTGACAGCAATGGCAACTACCGGCATGGACATAGGGAGCGCATCGGCGGCTCTGGCTGCAGTCGAGCTTCGTCCATACGTGCCGGGCCGCGTCGCCGGATCGCAGAGCGCGGAGCAGGCCGCCGAGCCTGTCCGCGACGAGTG
>JAFGTL010000064.1 GCA_016934125.1 Candidatus Hydrogenedentota bacterium | reverse complement strand
TGTTCATGAGCAGAAAGCAGCCGGTGCCATAGGTGTTCTTGCAGTCGCCGGGCTCGAAGGCGGCCTGGCCGAACAGGGCGCTCTGCTGGTCGCCGCACAGGCCCGCCACCGGGATTTCGCCGCCGAAGGCGGCCGTGACGGCAAAAACCTCGCTGCTGGGCCGCACTTCGGGAAGCATCTCGGCCGGCACTTCGAGCCGATCGAGCAGAAGGGGATCCCACTGCATGTCGTGTATGTTGTAAAGCATCGTGCGTGAAGCGTTTGAGTAGTCCGTTGCGTGCCGCCCGGTCAGCTTGTAGAGCAGCCATGAGTCGATGGTGCCGAAGCACAACTCGCCGCGGGCGGCGCGTTCCCGGGCGCCCGCGACGTGGTCGAGGATCCACTTCACCTTGGTGCCGGAGAAATAGGCGTCGATGACGAGCCCCGTGCGTGCGCGGACTTCGTCGGCCAGTCCATCCGCCACGAGGCGGTCGCAGGTGTCGGCGGTGCGGCGGCATTGCCAGACAATGGCGTTGTGAACCGGCCGGCCCGTCGCCCGTTCCCAGACCACCGTGGTCTCGCGCTGGTTCGTGATCCCGATCGCGGCCACATCGGACGGGCTCAGCCCGGCCTGTTCGAGGGCGGCCCGGGCCGTGGTAATCTGGGAGTCCCAGATGGCTTCGGCGTCGTGTTCGACCCAGCCGGGCTGTGGGTAAATCTGTTCGTACTCTTGGGATACAGAGCTTCGGATCGCGCCCTCCCGGTCGAACACGATGGTCCGGGAACTCGTGGTTCCCTGGTCGAGGGCGAGCACATAGTCTTTTGACACGGCAACTCCTCCGCACGAGCGCCGGGGGCGGCGCTCGAGTTCGATCCGGCACGGGGCCGGGATCGCGTTCCTCCGGGCCGGGACGGGCGGCGGCCACCGGGCGCATTTGCCCCGGCCTCGGGCTTCCTGGTAGTATGGCAGCACCTTTCGGCGCACTGCAAAAGCGGCATCTCACCGCACATGCTCGGGGCGGGTTCTGCCTAGAGAGCAGGGAAGGATCTTGATCCGCGACATTCGCCACATCCTTGTCATTGTATTGGCCAGCATGCTCGCGCGGGGGGCCGCAGGCGCCCCGGCGGCAGGCCCGGAGCGCGGCGAATGGTCCCCCCTCACCATCAAGGTATACGACCTACCCAAGCCGGGCGATCCCAACATCACGTTCCGTGCCGAGCGGGCCGTGGTGGACGCCTTCCTCGCCAAGCCCGAGAACGCCAACGTGCAGTTGGTGCCGTTCAGCGGGCTTCGCGCAACCGGCATGAGCATGGAAGTGGGCCCGCTCATGGCCATTGCGGGGGGCGTGGCGCCCGACGTGCTGTACGTCAACTTCCGCAAATCGGACAGCTACATCCAGGAGGGGTTCCTGTATCCCCTGGACGAGTACATCATCGCGGAGAGCAAGGCGCGCGGCATCCCCATCGACGAACATCACCCCTTCCGCGACGACGAAGTGCCCGAACTGCTGAAAGATCGGGTGCCGCGGCCGGTGTGGCCGGTGGTCTACCGGCGGGGGCCGGACGGGGAAAAGCACGTGTACGCCCTGCCCCACGGCACGCTCGTGATCGCCATGATGTATCGGAAAGACGTGTTCCGGGAGGCGGGGTTGGATCCGGAACAGCCGCCACGAACCTGGGACGAGTTCCGCGACGCGGCGGTACGGATCACGGATCCGGAGCGGGGGGTCTACGGGGTGGCCCTCGTGTCGGGCAAGATGTCGAGTTGGCGGCTGATGAGCTTCCTGTGGTCGGCGGGGGCCGAAGCGATCGAGCAGGACGAGGCCGGGCAATGGCGGGCGGCCTTTGACAGCGACGAGGCGGTTCTGGCGGTGGATTTCTACCGCGAGTTGTGCCAGATCCCGTTCGAGAAGTATGGGAAGACCTACGAAGGGGTGGCGTACCGCGACTCGGATCTGTGGCGCCTCTGGGCCGAGGGCAAGATTGGGATCTTCTTCGGCTATCTGGACGCGATGCTGCTCGCGCAGGCGAACCCCGAACTCACCGGCATCGCGCCGGTGCCGCGGGGGCCGGGCGGTGAGAGCGCCTCGGAGTTGAACTGCAAGATGATGGGCCTGTCGGCCACGACCACGGATCCCGCGCGGCGGCAGAAGGCCTGGGAATACGTGTTCTACTACGACGGCCAGGAGGCGCGGCGGATCAAGACGGAGGTTTACGTTCAGAGCGGGTTCGGGCGGTTTGTCAACCCGGTTTCCCTGCGCGAGTTCGGGTATACGGAGTACATCCGGCAGGTGCCGAAGGTGTGGCTCGAGACGTTCGAAGACGCCCTCGAGCGAGGCAAGCCGGAGCCCTACGGCAAGAACTGCGATCTGATCTACCACGAGATCTCGCGCCCCCTCGAGGACATCGTGCTCACGGACTTCTCCGGGCTCAGCGACACGGAACGGCGGGCGCGGATCAAGGCCGTGCTCGAAGAGGCGGTGAAGGACACCAACGAGAAGCTCCTGGGCATCCTTCCGCCGGAAGTGGAGCGGTTCCGCGAGCGGGTGGCGCTTGCGGTGGCGAGCCTGGTTGTGGTGGTGTTTTCGTTCGTGTTTTACCGGGTATACCGGGCGTTCACGCCGGATTGGGCGCGGGGCCGGGGCTGGGAGTTCCGTCGCTACAAGTGGGCCTATGCGCTGCTGGTTCCGGCGGCGCTCACCATCGTGTTGTGGCGGTATGCGCCGTTGCTGCGGGGCTCGATCATCGCGTTCCAGGACTACAAGATCGTCCACGAGACGCGGTTCGTGGGCCTGGCGAATTTCGCGCAGATCCTCTTCGACGGGCAGTTCTGGATGTGCCTGTGGCGGAGCACGTACTACATGCTCCTGTCGATCGGCCTGTGCTTCTGGCCGCCCATCTTCCTGGCGATCCTGCTTCAGGAGGTGCCCCGGGGCAAGATCCTGTTCCGGGTGCTCTTCTACCTGCCGGCAGTCACCTCGGGCCTGGTAATCGCGTTTTTGTGGAAGAACTTCTACGATCCGTCCGAGCACGGACTGCTGAACCAACTGATCGGCGTGCTCGACGCGGTGCCGGCGTGGCTTGGGACGCACGTGAGCGGCTTGGGCTGGCTGGAGGGGTGGCAGGTCGGGGCGCAGAAATGGTTGGGCGACAAGAAGTTGGCCATGATCTGCCTGATTCTGCCGCAGCTTTGGGCGGGAATGGGGCCGGGATGCATCATCTATCTGGCGGCGTTGAAGTCCATTCCCGACGACTTCTACGAGGCGGCCGACATCGACGGCGCCGGCTTCCACCACAAGATCGCCCACATCGTGATCCCCTATCTGAAACCCCTGATCATCATCAACTTCATCGGGGCGTTCATCGCCGCGTTCAAGTCGGCGAACTACGTATTCATCATGACGGGCGGGGGCCCGGCCGATGCGACGCACGTACTTGGCTTCGAGATCTTCATTCGCTCGTTCATGTATCTGAAATTCGGCATCGGCACGGCCATGGCGTGGATTCTGGGCTCGTGCCTGATCGGATTCACGGGATACCAACTGCGGGTTCTCTCGCGGCTTCAGTTCAAGGCCGCGGGCCAACAGGAAGACAAGGGCTAGATGCCGATCATCTCGAAAGTGGGCCGGCGAAGCCTCCGCGTTCGCGCGCTGTTTGCGCTGATCTACACGTTGCTGATCGTGGGTTCGGTGACGATGGTGTATCCCTTCGCGGTGATGGTGGCCGGATCGTTCAAGAGCCAGGTGGACGTGCATGACTACGCCGAGCTCGTGCCGCGCTACTTCTTCGACGACGCCATGCTGTATCGCAAGTACGTCGAGGAACGCTACAACGAGTCGATCCAGTCCTTGAACAGCCACTATCGGACGGACTACGTCCAGTTCGAGGACGTGGATCCGCCCGCGGCGTACAGCACGGCCCTCGTGGCGGACTGGCGCGCGTTTCTCGACAGCGATTTCTGGCTGGCGGAATTCCCGGACACGGGCGGGCGGATTCCGATCAGTTTCTTTCAGGCGGGCAGCTATTCGTCCGCCTGCTACAAACGGCCCGAGCTGTTTCAGATCTGGATGCGCCGGCTGATCGGGACGTTCGACGACGACGTGGAGGCGATGAACCGGGCCTGGGGCACGAACTACGACTCGTTCCTCAAGGCGTGGGGGGTGATCGAACTGTGGGCGAGCCGGCGGTACAACCCGCCCGAGGGCGCGGGCATCTACGACGATTTCGTTGCCTTCAAGCACGAACTGCGCCGCGACAGGCCGCGATTCCTCATTCCCCTCACCATCGACGGCATCTTCCTCGATGCCTACGTATTCCCCAACAACACCCGCGAGATCCAGACGTACAACGAGAACCACGGCACCCAGTACACCTCGTACCGCCAGGTGCGGCTCCCCGAAACCGTGCCCCCGGCGCCCGCCACCATGGCCGAGTGGATCGAGTATGCCCGCGATGACGGGCGCCTCCGCAACCTCCGCCTCACCCGGGCCGGGGAAGACGCGTTCCGCGCGTTCCTCCTCGAACGCTACGGATCCTTCGAGGCGTTTGCGGCCGCCTATGAATTCCGGCCGGGCTCGATCCGCAAGTTTGCCATTCCGAGGCCCATAGTGAGCGATGGGGGCCCGGTGGTCGAGGACTTCCGGGCGTTTCTCGCCGGACACGGCAACCCGGATGACGTCTACCTGCAAACGGTGGCGGACTGGGAGCGGTTTGTGCGGCAGGAACTGCACCTCCAGAACATCCGGTTGAACGAGGCGGGCGTGGCCGCGTTCAGGGAGTATCTGCGGCGGTTCTACACGGAGTCGGCTTCGCGTACTCCCGGGCAGACGCCGCTCGAGGCCTTTGCGCGGCGATACACGAACGCGGACGTGTCGGGTTACGCAGGACTGGGCGCCCTGCTCGACGCGTTCGAGGTGCCTCAGCCCGTTCCGTTGGGAACGAGCCTGGCGGTCGACTTCGAGGCCTTCATCAGCACCGAGTGCCCGGCATCCGCGCTGCGCCTCGTCACCCTCGACATCCTGTGGGAGAAGTACTTGCGGCGGAAGTACGGCTCCATCGAGCCGTTGAACCAGGCGGTGGCCGGCTCGCTCGTGTATCCGGTGGGCGCGCGGGAGGAGAACCTGGCGCGGCTCACGCCGCTGGCGCGCACCGTCCTCGACATCATGCAGGAACGCGACCTCCAGACGCTGACGGATCTGTTCCGGGCCATCGAGGATGACGAGGGGTTGCTCGATCGGCTTGGGCAGCCCTCCCTCGATCATGTCCGGTTGGCGCTGCGGCCTGAGCAGCGTTCGGCGATCGGGCGGATCATCCGTATGGACACGGTGGCGGGCCGCGAGTACTTGGGTTTCGGGGAGGTCGAGATCCAGGAATACGGGCGGGACTGGGAGGATCTGCTGGCGGAGCGGGGCGCGATCCGCCGGGAGCACATGGTGAGCAACTACCGCACGGTGTTGCAGCACATCCTGTTCCACGGCAGGGCGCTGTTCAACACGGCCGTACTCGTGAGCCTGATGATCCTGTGCGCACTCACCGTCAACCCACTGGCCGCGTATGCGTTATCGCGGTTCCAACTGCCCAGCCAGTACAAGATCCTGTTGTTCTTCATGGCCACCATGGCGTTCCCGGCCGAAGTCACCATGATCCCCAACTTCTTGCTGCTCAAGAACTTCCCCCTGGGCTACCTGATCCAGGGCGCGATTCTCACCGCGGTGTTCTTCGGCGCGCAGCAGACCTTCGGGAAGCGGCATCCGCGGGTATGGCGCGGGATCGAGGGGGCCGTCGTGGCCGCGTGCGTGTGGCTCGTGGGGGCGGCGGTGCTGCGGCACGAAGCGGTGCTGGCCGCGGCCCGCCTGCGGGCCGATTCCGTCGGGACGACGACGCTGGGCGTGCTGCTGGCGGGGGCCCTGGCGATTCTGGGCCTGGGCGCGGCCCGTTCGCCGGTGTCGGGGCGGTTCGGGCCGTTCCGCCCGGTGGCGTGGTTCATCGTGGTCGGGGTGCTCACCGTGTTCGTCACGCCGGTGGTCGCACGGGGCATGGGATTCGGCTCGCCCAACGTGACGCTGCTCAACACCTTTTTCGCACTGGTGCTGCCGGTGATGGCCAACGGCTACTCGATCTTCCTGCTGAAAGGGTTCTTCGACAGCCTGCCGCAGAACCTGTACGAATCGGCCCAGCTCGAGGGGGCGAGCGAGATGTGGATGTTCCTGCGGATCACGCTGCCCCTGTCGAAACCGATCATGGCGGTGATCGCGCTGTTTACCTTCAACCTCGCCTACAACACGTTCATGTACGCGTTCATCGTCTGCCAGGATGAGCGGATGTGGACGATCATGGTGTTCCTGTACGAGCTGCAGCAGACGTCGCCGCAGTTCGTGGTGTTCGCGAGCATCGTGATCGCGTCGATCCCGACGCTCCTGGTGTTCATCCTGGCGCAGCGCGTCATCATGCGTGGTAT
Source organism: Candidatus Hydrogenedentota bacterium (assembly GCA_016934125.1). GTDB lineage: Bacteria > Hydrogenedentota > Hydrogenedentia > Hydrogenedentales > SLHB01 > JAFGTL01. The sequence continues at coordinate 13,872 of JAFGTL010000064.1, read as the reverse complement.
CATCGTGCCCGTGGAGAAGTAACCCCATGGGCAACCGAATCCTCATCGTAGGCGCCGGCGCCAACCAGGTGGGCATCATCCGGAAGGCGCGCGCCCTCGGCCTGTCGCCCGTCGCGGTGGACGGCAGCGCCCATGCGCCCGGGCTCGAAGCGGCCGACGCGGCGGAGGTGGCCGACATCTGCGATCCGGCGGCGCTCACCCGCGTGGGCCGGGCGCACGCCGTGTCGGGCGTCTACCCGGCGGCGGAGTGGGGCGTGGAAGCGGCGGCCGCGGCCGCGGCGGAGCTGGGCCTGCCCGGCGTGGCGCCCGAGGTGGCGCGCCGTGTGCGGAACAAGCTCGCCATGCGCGAGGCGCTCGAGGCGGCGGGCATCCCGACGCCGCGGTTCCGGGGCGTGGGCACGGAGGCCGAAGCCATCGAGGCGGCGCGCGAGCTGGGCTGCCCGGTGATCGTGAAACCGGCCGACGGCAACGCGAGCAAGGGCGTGCGCCGCGTCGACGAGATCGAGGAGATTCCGCTGGCATTCCAGCAGGCGGTGCGGCGCTCGCGCATCGAGACGGTGCTCATCGAGGAGTTCATGGAGGGCGAGGAATACAACGTGGATGGCCTCGTGTTCGACGGCGAGTACCGCCTGGGCGGGATCACCGGGAAGGAGCGGTGCGCGCCGCCCCACCGGTTCGATCTGGGCATCTACATGCCGCCCCTCGTGGACGGGGCCGTACAGGAGGCGATTGCCGCGGCCACGGGCGAAGCCCTGGCGGCCATTGGATTCGAGCGGGGCACGTCGCACGTCGAGGTGATCGTGTCGCCGGCGGGGCCGCGGATCGTGGAGATGGCCGGGCGGCCGGGCGGCGGCCGGATCCCGAGCGATCTGATCCCGTTGGTGTACGGGGTGGATTACGTGGCCGATTCGCTCCGGGTGGCCATGGGCGAGGCGCCCGTGGAGACGCCGGCCGGTGTGCGGGGCGCGGCGTTGTACTGGGTGCCGTCGCGTTCCGGCGTGGTGACGGCCATCGAGGGCGTAGAGGCGGCCCGGCGGCTCGACGGGGTGGAGGATCTGGTGATGGCCGTGTCGATCGGCGACACCGTCGGCCACATTGTCGACTGCGCCACGCGGGACGCCATCGGCTACGCGCTCACCTCCGGCGACACCGTCGAGGAAGCCATCGCCACGGCCAAACGGGCCTGCGAACTGTGCCGCGTGGTGACGCGGCCGACGCTGAAAGCGCGCTGACGGCCCCGCGGCCGGCGCAAGACAGGAAACCGATGGACTGCACGATTCGTTTCGAGGTGGAGGCGCGCGATCCGGCGTGTGCGGCACGGGCCGGGCGGTTGCGCACGCCCCACGGCGACGTGGACACGCCGGTGTTCATGCCGGTGGGCACGCAGGCGGCCGTCAAGGCGCTGTCGCAGGAGGATCTGCTCGCGCTGGACGCGCAGCTGGTGCTGAGCAACGCGTACCACCTGTATCTGCGGCCGGGGACGGAGGTGATCGAGCGGGCGGGCGGCCTGCATCGATTCATGGCCTGGGAGCGGCCGCTGTTGACGGACTCGGGCGGATTCCAGGTGTTCAGCCTGGCGCAGTTGAACAAGGTGACACGCGAAGGTGTGCGGTTCCGAAGCCACATCGACGGCTCGGAGCATTTCCTGACGCCCGAGAAGGCGATTGACGTCGAGATCGCCCTCGGGGCCGACGTGATCATGTGTTTCGACGAGTGCACGCCGTATCCCGTCGAGAAGGGGGCGGCCGCGGACTCGATGCGGATGACGGCCGAGTGGGCGGAGCGCTGCAAGGCGCGGTGGATCGAGCGCGACGCGCGCGATCAGGCCCTGTTCGGCATTGTCCAGGGCAGCACGTATGAAGATCTTCGCGTCGAGAGCGTCGAGCGCACCGTGGCGATCGACTTCCCCGGCTACGCCATCGGCGGGGTGAGCGTCGGCGAGAGCAAAGAGGAGATGCAGGCGGCCGTCGAGTGGGTGGAGCCGCGGCTGCCGGCCGATCGGCCGCGTTACCTGATGGGCGTGGGGGCGCCCGAGGACTTGGTGGCGTGCGTCGAGCGCGGGATCGACATGTTCGACTGCGTGATGCCGACGCGGAACGCGCGCAACGGGAGCCTGTTCACCTCGCAGGGGAAGATCAACATCAAGAACCAGCGGTTTCAGACGGATTTCGGGCCGGTGGATCCGGGGTGTTCGTGCCCGGTGTGCCGGCGGTACACGCGGGCGTATCTGAGTCATCTGTATCGGGCCGGCGAGGTGTTGGCGTTGCGGCTGAACACTTTACATAACCTTTTCTTTGTGTTAGAATTAGCGGCCAATATGCGCCAGGCTGTGCGGGCCGGCCGGTTCCTGGAGTTCAAGCAGGCGTTTCTTCAAAACTACTCGGCCTGAGATGGCCGATTTTGTTTGTCAGCAAAGGAGTGTAAACCGTGTTGAATTCTGCGTTGCTCACGGCGAGTGCCATCCTCGCGGCAGCGGCCGATGCGCCAGGGGACGGGGCGGGCCCGAAGAGTCCGTTTGGCGGGATGTGGATCTTCTTCGCCTTCTTCATCGGGATCATGTACTTCCTCATGATCCGGCCGAATCAGAAGCGCGAGAAGGAACGGCGCGATATGCTGGCCAGCCTCTCCAAGGGCGATGAGGTGGTTACGAACGGCGGGATCTACGGCCGCATCGTCGGGCTGAACGAGAAGACGGTTGTGTTGCAGGTGAGCAAAGAGCCGCCGGTGAAGGTCAAATTTGCGCGGGGCGCGGTTTCGCGCGTCATGTCTCGCGAGGACGACGAAGAGAGCTAGACGTTACGCACGCGGCCCGGGCCAACCTGGGCCGATGGGAGCCCGAGCCCCCTTTTCAGCCCGTGAATGCACGGTGCAATCAGCGGAGTCATCCATGAAGAAGAGCATGTATCGGACGATCTTGATCTGGCTTGTTCTCCTGATCGCGGCGATCCACGTCTACCCGACGCTGGGGTGGATGTGCCTGTCGGATGGGGAGCGGGCCGAGCGGACGAAGCGTTGGAAATTGGAAGACGACAACCGCGGCAAACCCAACTTCTTGAGGGACGCGTGGGCGTCGGTTCGGCGGTGGTCGGAATTCGATCGGGAACAGGTGATCAACCTGGGGCTCGACTTGCAGGGCGGCATTCACATGGTGGTCGGCCTGGATGTCGATGCGGTGTGGGACGAACTGAAGGAGCGGTATCCGGAGTGGGATCGCGACGATATCATCAAGCAATCCCAGCTCGAAACGCTCCAGCGGATCGAGCGGCGGATCAACGACTTCGAAGCGAAGGAGCCGGTGATCCAGGCGTTGGGCGACGATCGGATCCAGATCCAGCTTCCGGGCCAGAAGGATCTTCAGCGGGCCAAGGATCTGATCATGCGGGCGGCGTGGCTCGAATTCCACATGGTCGCCGGCCCGGACAAGACGCTCGAGGTGCTGCGGACGCTGGACGAGCACTCGAACGGCGACTTGGGCCCGCGGCTGAAGCGGGCGGGCCTGGGCGAGGTGCAGCCGTTCGAGGTGTCGATGGAGGACTACGAACACGTCAAGGGGCTGATCGACCAGGCCCAGGCGGACGGGCTGATTCCCGAGGACACGCTGGTGGCGTTCAGCGGGGCGCCCAAGGCGTGGGAGACGAAACAGCGCTACCTGATGTACATCCTCGAGAGCCCGGCGGGCATGTCGGGTGAGGGGCTGAAGCTGGCCATGGCGCGGCCCGACGAGGAACGCGGCGGGAACCGCTGGAAGATCTTGTTCCAGTTCAGCGTGGAGAGCGGCCGGAAGTTCGCCGAGCTCACCGAGACGAACGTCGGGCGCAACATGGCGATCGTCGTGGACGACGTCGTGGAATCGGCGCCGACGATCAACCAGCGGATTTCCACGAACGGCGAGATCACGGGGCAGTTCGATCAGCAGGAAGCGCAGGATTTGGCCATTGCGCTGAACTCGGGCTCGATGAACGTGCCGATCACGGAAGAGATGACGGGCGTGGTTGGGCCGGGGCTGGGCCGGGAATCGATCCGGAAAGGGGTGATCTCGGCGGCGGTGGGCCTGCTGATCGTGATGCTGTTCATGGCGTACTACTACCGCTTGGCGGGGATTGTGGCCAACATCGCGCTGATGATCAACGCGTTGCTGGTGGTGGCGGCGCTGGCGTATTTCAACGCGACGCTGACGCTGCCCGGCATTGCGGGCATGATCCTGACGATCGGTATGGCCGTGGACGCCAATGTGCTGATTTTCGAGCGTATCCGGGAAGAGATCCGGAACGGCAAGTCGCTGTTGGCGTCGATTGACAGCGGTTTCAGCCGGGCGACGGTGACGATCCTGGACGCGAACGTGACGACGCTGATCGCGGCGGCGGTGCTGATGGAGTTCGGCACGGGCCCGATCGAGGGGTTTGCGGTAACGCTCAGCATCGGCGTGTGTTCCAGCGTGTTCACGGCGCTCATCGTGAGCCGGGCCATCTTCGATTTCCTGTCGGCCCGGAAGTGGGTGAAACGGCTGGGCATGGCGTCGTGGGTGAGGCCGGACACGGCGATCAAGTTCCTCGACAAGCGGCGCGCGGCCTTCATCGCGAGCGCTACGCTGATCATCGCCGGCCTGATCTTCTTCGCGGTGCGCCGGGACGACAATTTCGGCGTGGATTTCCGCACCGGCACGAACATGGTGGTGAATCTGAAGAGCGAAGGGCATATCGACGGGGCCACGGTGCGGACGGCGCTGGCGGATGCCGGATTCTCCGAGCCGCAGGTGGTGGCCTACGAGGGTTCGGGCGCGGAGACGGAGAACCAGTTCCTGATCCGGTTGAACGAGGTGGGCACCGTCGGCGCTGAGGGCGCCGAGGCGGAACCGGCGGGGGCCGGCGAGGAGGGCGATGCGGCCGGGCTGGCCGAGGCCGTGGCGCCCGCACAGACGGGCGACTTCACGGTGTCGGGGAAGGTGGAGCGCACGCTGGCCGCCCTGTGCGACGAGGTGGTGACGGAGAAGGTGGACACGGTGGGCCCGGCCGTCGGGAAGCAACTGAAATGGGACGCCTTCTGGGCGATCCTGTATGCGCTGGTGTTCATCATCGCGTACCTGTGGTTCCGGTTCGAGTTGAAGTTCGCCGTGGCCGCGGTCGTTGCGTTGCTGCATGACGTGCTCGTGACGGTAGGGTTGTTTGCGCTGATCGGCTTCTTCTTCGGAGGCCGGCAGATCTCGCTGCCGGTGATCGCGGCGCTGCTGACGATCATCGGTTACTCGTTGAACGACACGATCGTCGTGTTCGACCGCGTTCGCGAGGATCTGCGGTTGTATCGCGGGCGGGGCCTGTCATACCCGCAGATCATGGACATGAGCATCAACCAGACCTTGAGCCGGACACTGCTGACGTCGTTGACGACGTTGTTTGTGGTGGTCGTGCTGTATTTCTTCGGCGGCGCGGTGATCAACGACTTCGCCTTCGCCCTGATTGCGGGCGTCGTGGTCGGGACGTACTCGTCGATCTTCGTCGCGAGCCCCGTTGTCTACCTGTGGCAGAAGCTGCAGGGCAAGCACGTGCTTCCCCACGGCGGTGGGCAGCCGGGCGGCGGGCGGCGTTCGCGGAAGCGGAAAGCGGGGGGGGATAAGCCGGCCGAGGCGGCCGCCGAGTAACCCCGGCGCACAGACAGAATCGTTGAGTTTTCCGGGCGGGCCTTGACGGGCCCGCCCGTTTCATTGCGAGAGGGCGTCGCACAGATCCAGCACGGCCTGCACCCGTTCGTCCGGGGTGCCCGCCTCGATGTCGGCGAAGACCACGTCGCAGGGCGCATAGTCGCGGGCGAGCCGTTCGAGGTCGCGGCGGATGGCGTCGAAGGGCTTCTGGGCGAGATCCATGGGGGTGTACATGAGGGCGCGGCGTGCCTCGGGGAAGAGGGCCCGGGCCCGCACCAGGTCGGAGTCGATTCCCATGTCGATGTAGCCGACGTGGGGGATCTCGGAGTACGGCTCGAGATAGGGATCGGCCGTCCAGGCGCAGTTGTGAATGCCGATGGTGCCGAAGACTTCGGCGATGCGCAGATCGTAGGGGAGCAGGAACTCGCGGTATTGGCCGGGGGACACCATGTTGACCAGGCAGTTGCTCACGGTGAAGAAGCCGGTGTCGAACCCTGACTGCCGCTGTTTCGCGTACACCCGTTGGGCGGCGTCGATCATGGTGGTGCACACGGCGTCCAGCAGCCGGTGGCACCGGCCCGGGGCGGTCATCATATCGAGGAACAGGGTTTGGCCGCGGAGCCGGTGGGCATTGTTGAGCACGCCCTGCCAGTTGATGTAACCGCGCCCGACGCCCTCCTCCGCGGCAATCCAATCGATCTGATCGAGTATGCGGTTGAGCAAAGGGCTCTCGTCCAGATCGGGCGGCTCGAGACAGTCGACCGCTTCATCGGAGAGGTATCGGTGCTCGCAATTCGGCCAGTTGTCGGGGGCGTAGACGTGGGGAACGCCGTAGAGGCCGGCCACGACGGTGGCGCCGTAGGTGCCGGTCAGGAGATCGAGGGGGCGATCCTGGGCGCCGGCGCGGGGAAACCGGCGCCGCAACTCGGCGCGCATGGCCTGTACGCCGGCCCGGCGCACGGCGGGATCGTTGTGCCACTGCGGGCCGAAGTCGAGTCCGAGGCTGTTGCGATACCACCGGGGCGTGAATCCGAGTTCCGGGCGCAGGAAGGGCTCATCGCCCGAGGCGGGCCGCCGGGTTGCGGGGGCGGCGGGGGCGATGTAGCTGACAAGCTGCCGTGTGGCGGTCATTCGCTGCCTCCTGCGGCGTTCGTCCGGGAGGGGGTCGAGCCGGCCGGGATCACCGGGGGCCGGCGCCCGCCGTCCGTCTTGCCGATACCGCCTTCATTTCGGAGATCCGGGCCGGGGGCGCCTGGGGTTGTGCGGGGAATTGCTGGGGATTCAGCACGAAGGCCCTCATTTCGCGGAGCAACTGCTCGAGTTCCTTAACCTCGCGCGCATCCGGATCGACGCGGCGGGCATCCTCGAGAATGCCTTCACAGCGGTGGACGAGGAACTGGCCCATCTCGGGCGGGCCGCCGTGGCTGCTGACGAAGAGGATCTGCTTGAAGAGGATCTTGGCGAGTTCAAGGTAGCAGCGGAGCTCGAAGTACTTGTCCGTGAACCGGGCGATGGAACTCACCTTCCCGCCGCGCTCGAACAGGGCGAGGGCGGTTTCGATCTCGCCCTTGGCCAGTTCCATCCACGGATCGCTGGAGAGCATGTAGGAGCTTCCCAGGTAGAAGTGGGCGCCGGCATGGCCGGGGTGCTCGACGAGGAACTGCCGGAACGTGTCGATGGCCTCCTCGTACTGGCCGGACAGGTAGAGCTCCTCGCCCTTGGCGAACAAGTCCTCCTTCGGGCCGCAGCCGGCCAGCGCGAGGCCGATGCATACCCCCGGCACGGCGAGCACTGCGGCTGTCGACACGCGGATCATGGGGCCGGTTCATCCTCCCCTGCGTCCTGCCAGCGGGGCTGAATGCGGAAGAAGCCGGTGCGGGCGCCGATGCGGCAGAACACGGTGACTTCGCTGGGGCGCTCGTCGGCGACTTGCTCGACGGCCTGGCGGAACTCGTCGAGGGTGGTGGTGGGATGGCCGCCGAAATTGAGGATGATAACGCCGGTGCGGAAGCCGGCCAGATCGGCCCAGCTCCCGGATTTCACGCGGCGGACGATCACGCCTTGGACGTCCGCGGACAGGTTGAGCATGATGCGGAGATCGGTGGTGATCTCGCGGACGGTAAGGCCGAACATGGTGTCTTCGTACTCGCCGGCGTCGCGGGCGCTCTTGGGGCGGCCTTCGAGGGTGATGCGGAGTTCGACGGGTTCGCCGTTTCGCAGCAGCTTGAGCACGGCTTCGGTGCCGACGCCGGCATCGCGCACCATCTTGGTGAAGCCGAGGACTTCGCGATCCTGCTTGGCGCGGACGGGCGTGTCGTTGAAGCCGACGATGATGTCGCCGCGCTGAAGGCCGGCCGCTTCGGCGGGCGAATCGGGCACGAGGGCGCTCACGATGACGCCGCCGCGCTTAGGCAGATTCCAGTACTCGGCGAAGTCGTCGGTGAGGGGCTGGGTGAACACGCCGAGCCAGGCGTCCTCGCGGTCTTCGGGGGTTTCCTCCTCGCCGGGGGGGGTATCGATGTATTTGGCGAACAGATCGGCCTGAAAGATGAGCGGATGGCCGTGGTGGATGTAGAGGTCGCCGCCCTCCTTGGGCGAGAGGTCGAAGCCGACGACGCCGACGACGCGCCGCTGGCCGTCGAGGACGGGGCCGCCGACGGCGCCGAAGGGGACGCGGTCGTCGATGCAGTAGGTGGTGCGGGGGCTTTCGAGGATGGCGCCGACAGCGCGCTGGAACAGGATGGGGCGGTAGTCGAGGCTCTGCCCCATGACGCCGATGACGACCACGGGCTCGCCGAGGGCGAGTTCGACGCCGCGCGCGAAGGCGATGCAGGGCAGATCGAGGGGCTCCTCGTGTTTGATCCGCACGAAGCACACGTTGACATCGTCCGGCTTGCTGAGCAGGACGCCGTCGTATTCCTGTTCGTCCTCGTCCCACCCCACGGTAACGCGGATGTTGAAGGGCTCGGAGTCTTCGAGTTTCATGTGGCCGTGAGTCATGACGAGGCCGTCGGGCGCCACGACGAGGCCGAGGGCGCGCGTTTCGCGTTTCGAGACGCTGCCGTTGGCGGGGTTGGTGATCTCGGACGAGTAGGACAGGAGGCACACCGCAGACGAGACGGCGTCGTAGGGGGCCGATCGGGCATCGGCGTCCTGGGCGGCGGCCGGGGAGCCGGGGGCAATCGCCGCAGCCGCAACCATCCAGGCCAGTAGTATCGCGCCGCTATTCCTCATGATCGCCTCCATCTTCGAGCGTATCACCGGTTACGTCCGCCTGCTGGATCTCCCCGTCTTGTTTCAACAGGATGAAGCGGGCCAATGCGCCGCGCTTCACATCGAGGAGGACGAGGCGCTGCTTCGACTCGACGCGCTCGTCGTACATCCGCTTGAACGCCGCAAGGTCGGCGACGTCCAGGTTGTCGATCTTCAGGATGATGTCGCCCGTGTCCAACTGGGCGTTGGCGGCGGGCCCGCCGACCTGCGTGCCGGACACGAGAACCCCCATCTTGGAGGGCAATTGGGCGGTGCGGACGACGGCGGGCGTCAGTTCGGAGGCGGTAAACCCCCACTCGGCGAATTCGATCTCGTCGCCCTTGAGGTCGCTCTTTTCGCGGGTGATTACCTCGATATCGAGTTCCTCGTCGGCCCGGGCGATCCGGACGGTGGCCGGTTCGCCGATGGGCAGATCGGCGATGGACTTCTCGACGGCCGGCAGATCTTCCACAAACCGGGCGTCGGTGGGGATGCCGTTGACGGACAGCATGACATCGCCCGGCTTGAGGCCGGCGTCCTGGGCGGGCGACAAGGGGTCGACGTCGCCGATGACGACGCCGTGTCGGGTGGGATCGTCGGTCTTGCGTGTCATTTCCTGGAGCGTGAGGCCGAGCCAGCTCCGCTGGACGCGGCCGTGCTCGATGATCTGTTCGACCACCTCGCGGGCGATATCGATGGGGATGGCGAACCCGACGTTGTCGGCGCCGCCGAGCCGGCGCGCGTTGACGCCGACGACCTCGCCCTTGAGGTTGACGAGGGGCCCGCCGCTGTTGCCCTGGTTGATGGCGGCGTCGGTCTGGATCCAGTTGTTGTAGGGCGACACCATGTCCCCGTGCGAGCCGAGGTAGCGATCGGTGACGCTGACGATGCCGAGGGATACGGAGCGGGCCAATCCGTGGGGGCTGCCGAGGGCGAGCACGGTCTGGCCGGCCTCGAGGTCTTTGGAGGTGCCGAGTTTGACGGCGGGCAGATTGGTGCGGTCGGTCACGAGCTTCAGTACGGCCACGTCGGTGAAGCGGTCGGTGCCGACGACCTCCGCCTCGACCTCCTCCTTGTTGTAGAGCACGCAGCGCACGATCCGGGCCTCGCCGGCGACGTGTTCATTGGTAACGACGTATCCGTCGTGGGAGATGATGAATCCGCTGCCGACGACGAGGACTTCCTCGCGTTTTCCGCCGGAAAACACCTCTTTCACGGGGCGAATGTGGACGAGGCCGGGTGCGACGCGGTTTTTGGCGCGGATCACGGCACGCTGCGTGCCGCCGAAGGTCACGCAGCCCGTGAGACACACGGCGCACAGTCCCAGGAGCCAGATCGAGCGTTTCACGCGAGTCCTCCCTTCGGCGGCAGTGCCGTGCACCGCCGCCGTCACGGTTTCCGGGCGAGCCAGAGCCGGGGGCGGGGCGACGCCGTGAGCGGGCGCCCATCGACGAAGCCGGCGTCCCGCGTCCAGGCCTCCACGTCGGCAAACGTGTAGGTATCGCCGCCGGTGGTAGTCATGACGAGCATGTGGATCGCAAACAAAAGGCACTCGGGCGGGCCGGTGCGGCCGTCGTCAACGAGGAAATCGTTGATGACGAGGAGCCCGCCGGGCGCCATGGCGGCGAAACAGCGCTTGAACAGGAGCCGGTTGGCTTCGTGCCCGTACGCGTGGATGATGTTCGAGGCGAGGATCAAGTCGTAGCCGGCGCCCATGTCGTCGGCGAGCACGTCGCCGGCGATGAAGGTGAACCGGCCGTCCAGGCCCGCCTCGCGGATCTGCTGGCGGGCGATGTCAATCACGCCGGGCCGATCCATGATCGTGGCGCGCAGGCCCTCATGCCGTTGGACGAAGGCGGCCGAGTACGTGCCGGGCCCGCCGGCCACATCAAGCATGTTGCGGTAGGCGGAGAGATCGACGAGATCCAGGATGGCCTGAGCGGCCCGGCGGCCGAGGTCGGCCATGCCGAGGATGAAGGACTCGAGTTCGCCGGGCGTTCTGCGGCGGGGCGGGCGGCCGGCCTGGCCGCCGTCGCGCACGGCATCCGCGAGCCCGGCGTAGGCGTCGTAGGCGCCGTGCTGGTGGCGGACGATATGGCCCACGTAGTCGGAGCCGCCCGGGACGAGGCAGGCGGAGGCCGCGGGCGTGTTGCGGTAGCGGCCGGATTCCTTGGTGGCGAGATCGAGGGCCACGAGGCCGTCGAGCAGCATGCGGATGCCGCGGGGGTGCCATCCGAGGGCGGCGGCGACGGCATCGGCCGTACGGGCCTCTTCGAGCAGGGGGAATACGCCCGCATCGAGGGCGGTGAAGAGCACCTGCGACTTCTTATAGGCGGAGGCCAGCTCGTTGATGCGTGCGGCCTCTTCGGGCATGGTTTCCATGGGAACCATTGTAACCGGAGGGGCACTACCCTTTCACCCCCGGTGTGGGCGGCCGGCCGGGAGGCGGGCATGTTTGGTGTGGCGGCCCTTGAACCGTGTGTCGATCTGCGGTATCCTCACTTCCTGCCTGGGCTAGGCGCAAGCCGAACGGGCGAAAGCGATCGAGTTTGAGGGGAACACAAAGGAAAGGGTGTAATCGTGCGAGAATCTATCATCACGAAAATGACAATCGGTGTCATGGGGCTTGTCCTCCTGGCTGGCTGCGGCATGCTCGGCGGCGAGAAGGGCCCGTCGCCTGAGGATCTCATCAACGCGGCCTTGGACGACTTCCGGGCCGGCATCGAGACGAAAGACGTCGACAAGCTGATGTCCTGCATTTCGGAGGACTTCAATCACTACGAATGGGGTGGCAAGGCCAACCTTCGTCTCTTCATCGAAGACGTCATGAGCCAGGGGAATCTGGACAATGGCGAGATCGGCGTCGAGCAGGCGGAGATCGAGTTCGACGGCGATGAGGCCGTGGTGTATCCGGTGGATCTGTCGGCGGCCTTTGGCACGGCCACGATCGAGTTCACGTTCAAGAAGGAATCGGACGGGGCCTGGCGCGTAGTCGGCATGGACATCTCCGGTATCTAGCGATTCCGATCGGGTGTTGAAGGATAGACGCCGGGGCAGGCGGGCTGCCCCGGCGTCTTGTTTCCGGCGGCCCGCGGCGCGGGGGCTATGGGCGCGGCCTGAAAGCAACTGGAGTCGCAGGACGGGAGGGAGGTGTCTCCCACAAGTCCAATGGAATCAACACCGGCTCGGCCGCGCCTTGTAGGAAGTGTGGCCAGAAGGGCCCTTTCCGGCCAGGCTTCTATGGCGTAGCGGCGGGTGCGCTGGTGGCGCCCCATTGGCGGGCGCGGTCGAGGCCGAACACGGTTTGGCGGATGGACTGGGTGAACGCCTTGCCCATGCCGGAAGGCGGGCGGTCGAAGGCACCCGCCATGATCTCGTTCCAGAACTCGATGTACTTCCGATCGCCCGTCTCCTCATAGGCGTAGGCGATGATCTCCGCGTTCAGGAGGCAGGAGATGCCCCGGTGGCCTGCGTCGCGGTGGTTGGGGGCGTTGGTGATGTAGCGGAAGCCTTTGCCGGGGTTCCATGACTCGTTTCGGAGCCAGTCGGCGGCGCGTACGAGCATGGCGCGCACCTCGGGCCGATCCTCGGGTTCCTGTTCGATGTAGCGGAGCAGTCCATGGGAGAGGATGCCGACGGCGAAGGCTTTGCCGCCGACCACGCGCTGGCCGCCGGTTTCGCCGGTGGGCGGGGTGTGGGGCCAGCCGCCGCTTACCGGATCCTCTCGGCGGAGGCAGCGTTCCACCATGATCCGGGCCGCGTTGAGGTAGTAGGGATTGCCGGAGAACCGATACGCGGCGGTGGCGTTGATGAGGGGCCATCCGCCGGATCGCTCGATGCCGAAATCGAAGGCGGGCGTGAGCTTGTCGGCCTGGCCGGCGCACACGCGCTCGGCCGCGTCGCGGAGCCAGGGATCGCCGGTGAGGGCGGCGTAGATCCAGTTGCCCTCCTGGAAGACGTGGCCTTGCGGATCCATGGCGCCGGTGCGCATCCGGCCGAACTGGGCGAGGTATTTCTGGCCGTCTTGGTCGTCGGGCGGAATCTGCAGTTCGTCGAGCGTCAAGGCGGTGCCGCAGTGGTTGAAGCAGTGCTCCCAGACGATGCAGCGGGCGGGCTCGGTGAACGCGCCGTAGCGCGTGTCGACGGTGCTGCAGTGGCGGGCCATTTCGAGGCCGCGGTCGAAGAGGCGGCGGTCGCCGGTGCGCATCCACTGGACGGCGAGGGCCCAATCCATGCCGTACTCGTTGTTGCCGAAGTTGCAGTAGCGCTCGCCATACCAGTCACCGTAGTGCATCCAGCCGTAGGTGCGGCGCTGCTCGCGATCCTGCTGCGAGGCGAGAAAGCCCTCATCGACGTATCGCTCGTAGTGGTCCCACAGGCCGGGGGTGCGCGGCGCCAAGGCGCGGCCCAGCACGCCCGTGCCGCAGAGATAGGCGGGCGGCGCCTGCGGCAGGAGCGGATTGGCCAGCCAGGCGGCGGCCTGCTGGGCGTCCTGGGCGCTCCCCGGAACATCGTAATAGACATAGACATCGTGCTGCGTGAGCTGGCCGGCGCGGAACAGGTAGTTGCCGTCCCGGAACCAGGCATAGAGCTTGTAGAACCACGGCGCATCGGTGTCGCCCGCGTAGGTGTCCGGTTCGAGGCGGGGGAGGAGGCGCACGTGGATGCCGTCGGGTTTGATGGCGCAGCCGCTGGGATAGGTCTGCCAGAAGTCGCGGATGATGGCCATCACACGCGTGCCGTTGTCCTCGGCCACGGCGACGCCGGCGGCGCGTTCGCCCTCGGCGACGCCGTCGGCTGTCCGCATCGCGTAGTGGTTGTCCTTGTCCTGATGGATCCAGAGCCCGTCGGAATCGGGCACGGGGGCAAGGGCCCCGCCGTCGAGGGCGCCGCGGATCCCGCCCGCCCCGTCGAGGGGCACGCGGAGCGCCAGGCTGCGGACGGCCCGGAACTCCGGCTCGGGCTGATCGTTGGCGATGGACACG
>JAFGTL010000703.1 GCA_016934125.1 Candidatus Hydrogenedentota bacterium | reverse complement strand
GTCGGGGCGCCGGGGGTGTCGGGGCGCCGGGGGTGTCGGGGCGCCGGGGGTGTCGGGGCGCCGGGGGTGGATCGGCGGGGGCCGGCCGTGGCCTAATGGTTGGGGATGGCCGCCCGGCGGTGCGGGCGGCAAGGGAGGGCATCGCGATGGGCCTGTTTCTGGCAGCCGCATTGGTTCACGTGGCCGCGGGCGACAACCTGCTGGCGAATCCCGGGTTCGAGAGCGGCCTGGAGCCGTGGCGCGTGAGCACGCGGGAGGTCGCCATGGAGGCGGCGCAGACGGGCGGGCGCCGGGCCGCCCGGATCCGCGTGCCCGACGAGGCGGCGGTAGGGTTTCCGCTGCTATTTCAAGAGCGGGCCGTCGAGGGCGGCGAGGTATTCCGCGCGTCGGTGGAGGCCATGGGGCGCGGCATCCGCGACGGATACGGCGCGTACATGTCGTGCGAGTTCCGCGATGGGGCCGGCACGCGGCTGAGCTTCGTGCAGACGCCGCCGGCGTCCGTCGGGGGCGCGTGGGAGAATCTGCAGTGCCGGATGGTGGTGCCGCCCGGCGCGGCGACGTTGCGGGTGTGCCTGCTGCTCAACGGCCACGGCGAGGCGTGGTTCGACGACGCTGTGCTCGAGGCGCTTCCCCGGCTCGACGCGCGGCCGCTGGACGGCCCCGTCACGCTGACGGTGAGCGCGGAGCCGACGGCCGCGCCGCTGATCGGATTCGGCGCGGAGGATGACGGCTGGTTCTACAATCCGGAGAACGCGGCGCACGGCGTCACGGAGGCGGACTGGGCCATCCGCGAGGGGCGGATCGACTGGATGGATCCCGACTACGTTCGGATGTTTGTGTGGTACAAGGACTGGAATCCGAGCGGCGACTGGGAGACGTTCACCTTCGACAGCGCGAACATGGCGAGCCATTACCGGACGCTTGATCAGTATCAGCGGCTCGGGGCGCGGCTCAATGTGACGGGCGTGGAATGGGCGATGGAGGATCCCTACGGCGATCCGGCGCGGGCGGCGCGGGGCATCGGCGCGCTCTTCGAGCATCTGATCCGCACGAAGGGATACACCTGTGTGCGGGACTGGACGCTCACCAACGAGCCGAACGGGCATTTCAAGCGGAGCGGATATCCCTTCGAGCGGTATGTCGAGCTGCACGAACGGGTGAAAGAGGAGTTCGCGCGGCGCGGGCTGGACGTAAGCGTCGTCGGCAGCGACGACACGGCCGGCTACTCGTGGTTCCAGCAGTGCGTCGAGTCGGATGCCTACTTCCAAACGGCCGACTACTTCGCGTCGCACCGCTACTTCCAGTATCCCGATCGGGTGTTCGCGCCCTTCTTCTTCGACGATCGCCTGTCGCTGCTGGCGGCGCGGGATCCCGTGAAACCCCTTGTCGTGGCCGAGTTCGGGTTTCAGGACGCGCGCTCGGATGCGCTCGAGAATCCGCTGATGGAGTCGTACCCCTACGCGGTGTGGACGACGGCGTTCGTGATCGAGGGTCTGAACCGCGGCGTGGCCGGCTTCTCGATCTGGTGTCTCCACGAAGTCTACTACCCCGGCAACGGCTTCATGAACTACGGCCTGTGGGACTACAAGGACAACGACTGGAAGCCGCGGCCGGTGTATCACGCCGCCGCCATGTTCAGCCGGCTCACGGAGGCGGGCGATCGGGTGCGCCCGTGTTCGTCGTCCCATCCAGGGCACGTGCTCGGCGCGGTTGCCGGCGACACGCTGTTCTGGGTGAATCGGGGCGAGGAGCCGGCCGAAGTCCGCGTGGCCGGGTTCGCGCCGGCCACGATGTGCGTCATGACGGAGGCCACGCTCGAGGGCGATCGGGAATGCGGCGTCGAGGCCACCTACCGCGAGTCCTTCACCGCGCCGCCCATGAGTTTCGGATACGCCCGGTGACGGGGTTCCGCGTAGGGCCGGTACTGGCCGCCCGCTTCATCGAGCGGCCGAACCGGTTTGTCGTGCGGTGCCGTGTGCCGCGGCGTGGCGTTGTCACGGCGTTCCTGCCCAATCCGGGCCGGCTGTGGGAATTGCTGTTTCCCGGGGCGACGCTCTATCTGACGGATGACGGGGCCGCGGGCGAGGGTGGCACGCGGCGCACGCGCTACACGGCCGTGGCCGTCGAGCGGGACGGCATGCCGGTGTTTCTGCACACGCACCTCAACAACGCGTTGGCCCGCCACCTGATCGAGGCGGGTTGGCTCGACGCCTTGAAGAGCGCCGAGCTCGTGCGCGCCGAAGTGAGCCCGGCCGCGCACGGCCCAGGGCCCCGGAGCCGGTTCGATTTCCTCCTGCGCGAAAACGGCGCCGAGGTGTATCTCGAAGTGAAGTCATGCACGTTGTTCGGCGGGGAGGTGGCCATGTTTCCCGACGCCGTCACGGAGCGCGGCCGCCGGCACCTGCTCGAACTGGCCCGGTTGGCCGAAGGCGGCACGCGGTGTGCCGTGCTCTTCCTCGTGCACGCACCGCACGTCCGGTGGTTCATGCCCGACTACCACACCGATCTCGCATTCAGCCGCACGCTTCTCGATGTGCGCCGGCGCGTCCGGATCCTGGCCGCGGCGGTCGGGTTTCGCGTCGAGGGCGATGGCCTGCGCCTGGCCGGCGCGCCCCGGACGGTTCCGATTCCCTGGGCGTATGTCGATCGGGAAGCGCGCGATGCGGGCAGCTACCTCCTCATCCTCGAACTGCGCCGCCGGGCGCGCATTGCCGTAGGCGGCCTGGGCGATCTCGCCTTCGATCCGGGCTACTACGTATACGTGGGCTCGGCCACGCGCAATCTGGCCGCCCGGGTGGCGCGCCATGTGCGGGTGCGGAAGACGTGCCGCTGGCACATCGACTATCTGCGGCGGCACGCCGCGGGCTGCGTTCCGGTGCCGATCCGCTCATCGCGCCGCGATGAGGGCGCGCTGGTGGACGCGTTGGCGGATGTGTTCGAGCCGGGGCCGGCGGGGTTCGGCGCGTCCGATTCGACGCGGCCGACGCACCTGCTCAAATCGAGGGAGAACCCGCTGGATCTGCCGGCGTTCCACGCGGCACTCCAGCGGTTTCGGATGCGGCCGCCGGATATCGCGGCGGAGTCCTGACGCTACTTGGAGCCGCGGGCGGGCGGCGGGATCTCGCCGGCCTTGGACAGGGCCACCTTGGTGAGGATCGGGCCGACGATCTCGAAGAGGATCGACGTGGCCGTGATCGTGGTAAGGACGGACGCGCCGATGATGGCCGCGTGGGGCAAGTCATAGGTTTCGGCCAGTTGCCCGAACTCCTGCTTGACGATGAGGGACAGGCCGATGGCCACGCCGGCCTGCGAGAGAATGCCCAGGCCCAGGTATCGCCGGATTTTTTGTTCGGCGCGGCCGATCACAGCGCCGAGGTAGGCGCCGCTCAGGAGTCCGGACGAGCGCGCGAGGGCGTAGATGATGCCCGTGGCGCCGAGGGCCGGGAGGGCGGCGAGTTGGAGATGGGATCCGGCGAGGAAGAAGAAGAGGATGAAGAGCAGGGGCATCACTTCGAGCAAGGGGGCTGTCACGCGCCGGACGACGCCCGCATTGCGCGTGTTGACAAGCACGAACCCGACCACCATGTTCGTGAGGATGAGGGAAAGGTGCCACCGGTTCGAGAGCCCCGTCACCAGCAGCACCGTGCCGAAGAGGATGATGAACACGTCGCGCGACTCGGTGAGCCGGCGCACCAACTGGCAGAAGATGAAGCCGGCGACGCCGCCGACGAGGATGCTCAGGCCGATTTCTTTGGCCGGGCCGCCGAGGGCCGCGAAAAGGCTCTCGCCGCCTTGCACGGCCTCGCGGAGCAGGAGGTTCTTGGCGAGGGCGGCGGCGAATCCGAAGATGATGATGGCCAGTCCGTCGTCGAAGCCCACCACGGCGTAGAGGGCCTGCGTCAGACTGCCCTTGGCCCGGTATTCCTGGATGACGGCGACGGTGCCGGCCGGCGCGCTGGCCGGGGCCATGGCGCCGAAGATGAGGGCGAGGGGCCAGTCGCGCGTCCAGAGGAAGAGGGCTGCGGTGACGAGCAGGAAGGCCATGAACGACTCGGCTAAGATGATGGAGATGATGCCGTAACCGAGGCGGCGCAGGGAGGCGAGATTGAGCTCGGCGCCGATGCTGAAGGCCACGAATCCGAGGGCGATCTCGGTGATGAACGCCAACTGCTCGGTGAGGGGCTCCGGAAAGAGGCCCAGCACCGACGGCCCGAGGAGGACGCCGAGGAGCATGTAGCCCACGAGCGAGGGCTGTCGGGCGACTTTGGCGAGGCGCCCGAAGTAGAACCCCGCGACGGTGGCGATGCCGACGAGGATGAGGCTGGAGAGATTCAGGTTGGCGAGATAGTCGCGCATGGTGTTGTTGCCCGCCCGTCTACGCGCCGAGGCCGCCGGATGCGTAAAGGGTATCGATCACGGTGATCAGGAGGGCGTCGTCGCGGCCGGGCGCCAGGCCTTCGAGCCGGCGGATGGTTTCGTTGGTGAGTTCCTTGTCGACGACGGCGAGGAGGATGCGGCAGAACGTGTGGGGGGCGTCGCCCCAGAAGGCCGAGAACAGGGGTATCTTCGCGAGGTAGACGCCTGCGTTCCGGCCTTCGAGCACCGTCACAGACGCCGATTCGGCCGCCGTGAACACCTGGAGCGCGTCGTCAAAGAGCCCTTCCTCCTGGACGACCACGTGGAACAGGCTGCGTTGCCGGCCCTTGTCTTCGGAGTCGGCGTCGCCGGGCATGAGGCGCAGGAAACTCTCCCGGAGGGCCTCGGGGGCGCGTGCGGCGAGCATCGCGTCGATGGCGCCGGGGGCGAGGAGCGTCTGCGAGATGGCCGACAGGAGCCGGATGTGATCCTTGGATTCGCGGGCGGGCGCGACGATGAAGACGACGACGTTCACCCGCTCGCCGTCGGCCGCGTCGAACTCGACGCCGTCCGGCACCGTCAACACGCCGACCACGAAGTCCGACACCGACTCGAGGCGGCAATGGGGGATCGCGATGCCGCGGCCGAATCCCGTCGAGCCCAGTTCCTCCCGCTGCCGAAGGCCCTCGAGGATCTCGGCTTCGCTTACCTTGTCGAGAATGGGGCTCCGTTTCGCCAGCGCCACAGCCTGAGCCAGGGCCGCCGGCTTGTCGGGCGCCGCGACGCCCGCCGCGATGCACTCCGGCCGTAACGCGTGAAGCAGATTCATGGGATATGTTCCTTCAAGCGATGCCCAAACGGCATCCGGATGGGTGCCGAGATCATAGTCCTTTGCCACGGGCCGCGCAAGAGCAATCTGCGTCTCCGGGGTATTCAGCGGCCGTTCGTCTACGTTTTCTGTCTTCCCCCGGAAACGGGGCGCTCACAGCCGGAGGCGGGCAGGCTCCAGGACGAAAAGGCGTGCCGATCTGAGCGGCTGTCATTGAGGGCGGAGTCGCACGAATTTGACACCGGCATCGCCGTCGGCCTCCGTTAACGACGACAAGGCGCGAGGAAGGCGCTGTGCCCGGAGGGCGCGAGTTGTCGAACTCTTTCAGAGTTCACGTTGTTGGGGGGGCTCTCTTTCCCGGGGTGGCGCTCCGCGCCTTCGGCGCGTCGCTGACCCCGGGCTGGCCGAGTTATCGCACCCCTTCGGGGTGCCCGGC
>JAFGTL010000702.1 GCA_016934125.1 Candidatus Hydrogenedentota bacterium | reverse complement strand
GCCGGGCACCCCGAAGGGGTGCGATAACTCGGCCAGCCCGGGGTCAGCGACGCGCCGAAGGCGCGGAGCGCCACCCCGGGAAAGAGATACCCCCCCAACAACGTGAACTCTGAAAGAGTTCGACAACCCGCGCCGTTCAGGCACAGCACGTCAGTTCCCCGCGGGCGCCTTGACGCGGTTTCCCAGGGTATCCTATGATGCCTGTCTGTGTCAGAACACGGGGATTGGGCGGTGCGATCCGGCCTACCGGATCGGCGACGCGAGGGGAGCGCGATGTTGACGGATCTCGAGATTGCCAGGAAGGCGGCGCTGCAGCCCGTTCAGGAGATCGCGGCGGGGCTGGGCTTGACGGAGGACGAGCTCCACCTGTACGGCAAGTATCGGGCCAAGGTGTCGCTCGATGTGCTCGAACGACTCAAGGATCGGCCGAACGGGAAATACATCGACGTCACCGCGCTGACGCCGACGCCCCTCGGCGAAGGCAAGACCGTGACCACGGTTGGCCTCGGCCTCGGCCTGAACCGGATCGGTAAAAAAGGCATCGTGTGCCTGCGCCAGCCGTCCATGGGGCCCACCTTCGGCATTAAGGGCGGCGCCGCGGGCGGCGGTTACGCGCAAGTCGTGCCCATGGAGGAGTTCAACCTCCACCTCACGGGCGACATCCACGCCGTCGAGATCGCCCATAACCTGCTCGCCGCCATGATCGACAATCACATCCACCACGGCAACGCCCTCGATCTCGATCCCCATCAAATCGCCTGGCGCCGCGTGGTGGACGTGTCGGATCGCGCCCTGCGGAACATCGTGCTCGGCCTGGGCGGCAGCGCCCACGGCGTGCCCCGGGAAGGCGGGTTCGACATCACCGTGGCGAGCGAGTTGATGGCCATTCTCGCGCTGGCCGACGGGCTCCAGGATCTCCGGCAGATGATGGGGCGGATCGTCGTCGGCCGGAGCCGCGGCAAGGCGCCCGTCACCGCGGAGGATCTGAAGGCGGCCGGGGCCATGACGGTGCTGCTCAAAGAGGCCATCATGCCGACGCTGATGCAGACGACGGAGAACACGCCCGTGTTCGTGCACACGGGCCCCTTCGCCAACATCGCCCACGGCAACAGCTCGGTGCTCGCCGACAAGATCGCGCTCAAGCTCGGCGATTACGTCGTGACGGAGAGCGGGTTCGGCGCCGACATGGGCTGGGAGAAGTTCGCCAACATCAAATGCCGCTACGGCCGGCTCAAGCCGGACGCGGCCGTGCTCGTGGCGACGGTGCGCGCCCTCAAGATGCACAGTGGCGAGTTCACGGTGAAGGCCGGCAAGCCGCTCGATGACGCCCTCACCCAGGAGAATCTCGAGGCGATCCGGCGCGGCGCGCGCAACCTCACCAAACAAATCGAGAACGTGCTCGCCCTCGGCACGGAAGTCGTCGTGGCCGTCAACCGGTTCCCGACGGACACGGAGCGCGAACTCGCCCTCGTCCAGGAACTCGCCCTCGAAGCGAACGCCGCGGCCGCGGTCGTGAGCGACGTGCACGCCCGGGGCGGCGAAGGCGGGGCCGCCCTGGCCGAGAAGGTGGTCGAGGTGGCCGAGCGCGGCAGCCGGTTCCGGTTTCTCTATCCGCTCGAAGCGCCCATCAAGGAGAAGATCCACACGATCGCGACGGCCATGTACGGCGCGGACGGCGTCACCTACGAACGGGACGCCCAGCAGCAGATCGAGTGGCTCACGGAACACGGGTTCGACCACCTGCCCATCTGCATGGCGAAAACCCAGTTGTCCCTGTCCCACGACGCGTCGCTCAAGGGCCGGCCGGCGGGCTTCAAGATCCCGGTGCGCGAGGTGCGCGCATCCATCGGGGCGGGGTTCCTCATCCCCGTGTGCGGCAACATCATGCTCATGCCGGGCCTGCCTTCGGTGCCGGGCGCCACGCGGATCGATATCGACAAGGACGGCGAGATCGTCGGCCTGTTCTGATCGCCCGGGCCGCGGGGTTGCCCTTGCGACGTCCTATGCCTGCCCGCCGAGGAATCCCTCGTGGAAGAAGACGGGCTCGTATCCGCGTTCGGTGCAGAACCGGATCGCCCTATCCAACCGCTGGAAGTGATCGGGCCGGTAGTTGTGGTAGAAGGGCCAGAAGTACTGCTCGTGGGTGAATAGATCCATGATCTCGGCCGTATTGGGATCGGTTGTGAGCGGTTCGAGCCGCGGCACAATCCGATCCTCGGTCACGTTGTTGCACACGATGTCGGTTTTCGAGAAGACGATGCCGCTCGCGAAATCCTTGAGCGCGTCGTGCCGGGTGAGGTATTCCGAGCGCACGGTATCGAGGCCGTAGTTGATGTCGTATCCGAAGGGCGTGCCGGATTCGGCGACGGGGAATGACTCGCCTTCCGTCGTATAGGAACTGCCCTGGTTGGGGTGGGCGGAGCCGCTGAGCACCGTGACGCCCCGTTCGGTGAGGACAGGCCACGCGGCGGCGTGCACCATGGCCCAATGGATGACGGTGGGCGGCGAATAGGCGGCCTCGCCGGCGAACCGCACAATCTCGCCGGCCACCGCGTCGAAGTCCTTGGCCAACTTCTCGGGCGTGCAGTTCTGATAGGGGCGGTCGGGGAACTCGGCATAGGCGTGGAAGGCGAGCTTGAGCCAGTCCGCGTTATCGGCCCACTCCGCCTTGTACGACGCCGGGAACTGCGAGAGATCGAAGTCCTGTTCCGGCGTGGTGTAGAAGGTATTCAGCACGAATTTGGCGCCGTACTTCCGGTGCAAGTCGCGGAGGCCCTCCAGGTAGAAACAGTCGAACAGAGATTCGTAGCCTTGTGCGGCGATATCGCGCAGGAAGAAGCTGTTATCGTCGATGCCGAACCGATACCGCGGCTTGGAATAGCGATCCCAGACTACGCGGACGCGATGCTCGGTTTGGCCGGACACGCCCTCGGCCACGGCGGCGATGTCCGTCTCGCGCGCATCGAGCACGGCCGTGGCCGTGAATCGTTCGCCCGAACGCCGGGCGTAGGCGCCGTTGACGCGCACCGGCTCGCCCACCGGCGCCGTGCCTGACACGGCGATCTCGAGGCCTCCGTCCACGGCGCGGCCATGGCGGTGGTTGAGCACGGCCCCATGAAACGGCTCTTCGATTCTGATCACGCTTCGTCCTCCCAGTTCACAGGGGCAAAGAACGCCCCAGTCCCTGTGCCTTTGCGGCCGAGTATATCCGGGCCGCCACGGCGATGTCTTCGATGGCCAGGCCGAGGTTGGCCGTCATGGCGATCTCGTTGCTGGACTCGCGGGCCGGTTTCTTCCCGGCCACGAGTTCGCCGAGATCGCCGATGGGATCGTGAATGCCGGCGAAGTACCCCTGCCGGCTGTAGCCCAGGAACTGTTCGAGATCGTCGGTGTACAGTTTGGCCGCGTTGAACACCTCGGGCTTGATGTACGAGTCGAGATCGACGGCGCTCAGGAACACGCCCTCCTTGAGCCACGCCAGCTCGATCACCGGGTTGGGCTCGTGGAGGATCGGCCCGCTCGTGACGACGATGTCCGCGCCGCGCACCGCGTCTTCCGGCGTCTCCGACACCTCGACGTCCATGTCGAGGGCGGCGGCCATGTCCCGCGCGTAGCGTTCGGCGGTATCGCGGCGGATATCGAACGCCTTGGCGAGCCGGAGGCCGGGGAACACGACTTTCATGGCCTCGAGATTGCTCCGGCCCTGGACGCCGCAGGCGAGCATGGCGATCTGCGCCGAGTCGCTGCGGGCGAGATACTTCGCGGCGACGGCGCTGGCCGCGCCGGTGCGCATCGCCGTGATCCAGGCGCAGTCCATGACGCTGACGGGAATGCCGGTTTCGGGATCGTTGAGGATGAGGAGGCCGAGCACGTAGGGCAGGCCCTTCTCGAGGTTCGGGAGGTAGCGCGTCACCCATTTGATGCCCGCGGCCTTCGTGAGGGGCACGTATCCCGGCATGGCGTTGATGGCCGACTCGGGCATCGGGTGGACGCCGCGCTTCGGGGGCATTTCCACCCGCCCGCAGCCCTTCTCGCGGAGCACCTCCTCGACAGCGGCGACGACGTCGGCCATGGGCATGCCGACGGCCTCGACGTCGGCGCGGGTAAGATACAGGAACTCAAGCGACATCGGTGAATCCTCCAATCAGGGGGTAAGCGCGGATCCCAGGAGCCGCTGCGGATTGTACACGGCGATCCGTTCAAGATCCTCATCCGTCAACGGCACCAGCCGGAACAGGCGCCAGTAGTGGCCTACGATATCGGTGCCCGATGCGCCGTAGTCGGTGCCCCAGACGAGCCGCTCCTTGTCGCACCGGCGCACGAGTTCGCGCAGCGCCCCGAGATGGGGGCCGCACAGGCAGCCCCAGAGGTTGTCCGCGTAGCGCATGGCGGCCATGGCCTCGCGCCAGTGCTCGAACAGCCCGCAATGGCCGAGGATCAGCCTGGCGGCCGGATGCCGCCGGGCGAGCATGGCCACCTGGGACGGGAGCGAGTACGAGGGGGTTCCGTCGTGGAACAGCAGCGGCACGTCCCAGTGCGCGGCCATTTCGCACAGCTCGTCGAGGGCGTCGCCGGTGAGGCTTGTGCCTTGCACCCAGGGGTGGATCTTCAGCCCGCGCATGTCGAGTTCCTCGACGCACCGGCGGAACTCGGCCACGGCCGCCTCCCGCCGATAGGGATTCACGGTGCAGAACGGGATCATCCGGCCGCGCGACGCGGCGCACACCGCGGCGAGATCTTCGTTCTCCTGCTCGAGCAGCGTGTCATCGTGGAGGCCGAGGAATGGGGCCACGACGGCGTGGGTGATGCCGTGGCGGGTTTCCCCGTCGAGCCACGGCGCGGGATCGAGCCCGTAGCGCGTCTTGTAGGACGGGCCCCAGTGGGTATGACAATCGACAATCATGCGCCGGCCTCCGCGATGAGGGCCGCCAGGTTGCCCCCGTAGATGTCCGGATATTCCTCGATGGGCAGCATCGCGCCGAGGGCCTCCAACTCGAAGGGCGGATGGCTCCGCGGGGCCGACGTGCCGAAGAGCAGCCTGCTGCGGGCGCCGGCCTTGGCGTAGTGGGCCACCGCCCACGGATCCAGCAGGCTCACCTCGAACCAGAGGTTCTCCGAGGCCAACCGGATCGCGTCCGGCATGTCGCGGGCGAAATCCGTGCTGCCGCAATGGCCGAGGATGAAGCGCACGCCCGGGCGTTCGGCCGCCGCCACGAGGAGTTGCGTCGGCGCGCCGCACGAATGGGGCCCGGTGTGAACGTATACCGGGACGCGCAACGCGGCGGCCGCCTCCAGGAGTTCGTCGGGCATGTCGTCGCCGAAGCAGAAGCCTTGCAGGGCAGGCGCCAGCACGAG
>JAFGTL010000701.1 GCA_016934125.1 Candidatus Hydrogenedentota bacterium | reverse complement strand
TGTCTGTTCCCGTGATGTCCGACGGCATCAAGTCCGGCGTGAACTGAATCCGGTTGAACGTCAGGCTCAGTGCTTCCGCTATCGAGTGCACGAGCAACGTCTTGGCCAGCCCGGGCACCCCCTGCACCAGGCAATGCCCCCCTGCCAGCATGCAGGACAACACCGCCCCGATCACCTCGTCCTGCCCCACCACCGCCGCATGGATTTGCTCCCGGAGGAGTTCGTATCCTTGCTGGAGCCGCTCTGCCGAATCCACTTCTCTTGCCGTCTCTTGTCGCATCGAATCCCCTCTACCCGCCGCTGCGGCGCGGGCGACTGCAGCTCTCCGGACACAAAAAGCCTACACTCCGCATGTACTATGGCCAGATCCCCCTGGGCCGATCAACCAGGCCCGCGCCCTCGGCCATGTCCACGCGGCGCCGCCGGTGAGATCGTGGAATGGAATCACGAAGAGAGCGCGTCTGGCGGCTGGTTCTGCCTACTCCCTGTCCAAGACTTGGCGGGCCCTTATCGCTAAGTCGCTGATCGTGAAAGGTTTCTGGATGAAGTTCGTCCCGTCGTCCAGCACGCCCCGGTGGACGATCACATCCGGCGTGTAGCCGGACATGAAGATGAACCTCGCCTCCGGCCTCACTTCATGTATTCGATCAGCCAGTTCCCGGCCGTTCATCTCCGGCATCACCACGTCCGTAATAAACAACCGGATATCGCCGGCATGCTCCTCGGCCAACCGGAGCGCCTCGCCCGGCGTGCTTGCCGTCAACACGGCATAGCCGAATCGCTCCAGCGCCCGCCTCCCGATCTCGAGAATGGCCGGCTCATCTTCCACAATTACAACGGTTTCGCCCCGGCCCACGGGTGCCTCATCCGCCTCCTCTGCCGCACTCGGCGCCGGTTCGCCTCCGCTGCGAGGCAGATAGATCTTGCACGTGGTCGACTTCCCCAGCTCGCTCTGCAGATCGATGAAGCCGTCGTTCTGCCTCACGATCCCATACACCGTGGCAAGCCCGAGGCCCGTCCCGGCGCCTACCCCCTTTGTGGTGAAAAACGGCTCGAACACGTGCTCCAGCGTCTCTGCGTCCATCCCGCAGCCGTCGTCACTGACTCCCAGCAGCACGTAATCCCCTGGCAGGCAACCGGCGTGGCCTGCGCAATAGGCCTCATCGAATGAGGCCGTTCCCGTCTCGATCGTCACGGTGCCGACGCCGTCGATCGCGTCCCTCGCATTGACGCACAGATTCGCCAGAATCTGATCGAGTTGCGTCGGATCCATCTTGATCGGCCAGAGCCCGGGCGCCGGAAGCCAGTTCACGTCGATGTCCTCGCCCACCAGCCTCCGGAGCATGTTCAGCATGCCTTCCACCGTCTGATTCAGATCGAGTACTTTCGGCGCGACCGTCTGCCTGCGCGCAAAGGCCAGAAGCTGCCGCGTCAACTCCGCCGAACGCCGGGCGGCCTCATGCACTTCCTTGAGATACGAGAACAACGGCTCCGACGGATCCACCTGCTCCAGCGCGAGTTCCACCTGCCCGAGGATCACGGCCAGCATGTTGTTGAAATCGTGCGCCACGCCCCCCGCCAGGCGCCCCACCGATTCCATCCGCTGGGCGCGCAAGAGCTGCTGTTGCAGCCGCTCCCGCTCCTCCTCCGCTTCTTTGCGTTCGGTGATATCGCGGGCGGACGTGATAACCGCCTCCACCTCCCCCTGTTTCCCGAATTCCGGCATCACCAGCCAGTCCACCCAGATGCCACTCGGCAACTCGAACTCGATCCGCCGTGCATTCCCTGTCGAGAACACCTCGCGTAGCGTCTCTTTCCACAGCGTACACAGATCCTCCGGGAATCCCAGTTCCTCATGCGTCTTGCCGATGAACTGCTCGGGCGGAATCCCCGTGGGCCCCTCGACGCTCGGATTCACATACGTGTGCCGCAGTTCGCGATCGAACCGCATGATCACGTCTTCCGAGTTCTCCGACAGCGCCCGGAACGTCTCCTCCCGTTGCCGGAGTGCGTCCTCCGCCTCCTTCCGTTCCGTCACATCGACGGTCATCGACAGCGCCTGTTTCTCTCCCTGAATGTCCAGCAGAACCGACGAGAACAGAATGTGCCGCTGCGTTCCGTCCCTGCCCGGCACCGTGGCCTCGACGTCCTGCAACGCGCCGGCCTTCGTCAGCGTCTCTACTGTCTTCGCCTGCTGCTCTTGAGACAGTTCGAGCACTTCGGCGGGCCGGAGATCACGCAGTTCCTCCCTTGTCAGCCCATGGTTCGCGAGGAATACGTTGTTGGCATCGATGAATCTCTCGCCATCGAGGCTCGTGATCACCACGGCATACGGCGCGTGCTCGAAGATGGCCCGGAACTGCCGCTCGCTGCTGGCCACCCGTTCGGATTGCTCCAGGAGTTCCTGCTGCGCCGCCCTCAATCCCTCGACTTTCTCGTTCAACCGCCGCTTCAAGAAATACGTAATGACCGCGAGCGATACCACCAGCGCCAGAACGAACGCGGCGATTACGGCAAGCCGGCGCGCCGTCTCCGGGGCCAGGCCCGTCGGGATCTCAAGCGGGATCCACCGCCTGCGCACGACATCGATCTCATCCGCCGGAATCGCCTCGAGCGCCTTGCGGATTGCGCTGAATAGCAGCGGATACTCACGGCTCACCCCGATGCTCCAGGCGAAGGCGTAGTCCGTGCTCCCGGCCACCCGCAGGTTCGGAATGCCCTCCTGATCGATGTAGTAGGCGGCCACCGCCAGGTTCTCAACCAGTGCGTCCACCTGGCCGAATGCGACACGCTGCAGCCCGTCCGGCACGTCCTCGACGGCCACCACCGCAAACCGTTCCCGGGCGCGCTCCCGGACGTAGTTCTCCGTGGCGAAGCCGGACACAACCGCGACACGACGCCCCGCCAACTCCTCCAGCGTCAAGTTCTCCTGCACCGCACTTGTCGTGATAATCACCACAGGCACCGTCGCATACGGCTCCGTGAAGAACGCGTACTGCACCCGCTCTGGGGTGCGCACAATCGTGGGCGCGATGGCGCATTCCCCACTTCGCAGGGCCGCCAGATGCCGGTTCCAGTCCTCGCAGGGCTCCTTCAGGAACGTGACACCGAGCCGCTCTTCCACCATCGCGATGATGTCCGCGCCCATGCCCGCAAACGCACCGGAACGCCCCTGGAACTTGATGGGGGGGAATTCGGTGTTGAAGAACAGTGTCAGCTTCTCGGGATTCTGATCCAGCCAGGCGCGTTCTTCCGTCGTCAGTTGCACCGGGGGGGCCGGCCCCTCATGAGCCCCAGCCGCCCATGTGCCGAACGCGACAAGCAACGCGAGCAACAGGGCCCCCGCCCTCCTGGCCAAGGCCCGTTCGCGGAAGCTGTCGCGTTCCGATGCCATGCCCATCCATCCACTCCCGGTGAAACGCCGTTCCCGTCCCCGTCCACTGACGATTCACCCAGAACCGAACGCACCTCCCTGACCACGCAACCGGGCTCTCGTGTCCACAGCCACCTTACGGCCAAAATCCGTCGACACAACGCTACAGCCAAGCCTGCCGACTTCACAATGCATTCTTACACATGCACGGTCGAAGGCACAATGATTTCCTTGCTCCTCCGGCCCGGAAACGCCGAAAACCCCGCCCGTCCCCCGCGGCCAAACCCGTGCGCCGAGCCCCTCCCACTGCCCCGGCGCTTGTCAACCAATCCCGTTTGCCGTATCATCCCCTTGCATGGAACAGGGCCATGAAGGGCCGGGCAACCCGGCTTCGGAGAGTGCGGACATGTCCAAATACACCTACACCATGGGCAAGGAAGTCGACTTGAAGGGCGAGCAGGACAAGACGCTCGATACCCCTGTCATGCCCGCCAATCCTGTGTTGCGCATGATGTACGTGATGATGGATCTCGTCTACGGCAAGGCGCGCACCTTGCCCAAGTTCAAGGTGATCGAGGTGTTGGCCCGGTATCCCTACTGGGCCTGGGAACGCGGGGGGTATGCGCGCGTCACCCGCCTGTTCTGCCGGAGCTGCGGCCCCCGCCAGGACGACGTCGATCTCGCCCTGCGCCACATCGACATGGGACGCCACGATCAGGACAACGAGCAGTGGCACCTCATGCTCATCGACGACATCATGCGGCAGCAGGGCATCAAACAGGACTGGTTCCGCAGCGTCCTGCTGCCCCGTCTCATGGCGTGGAACTACCTGATCCTCACGGAGATCCTCTACCGCCTCAATCCTGCGTGGTCGTTTGCCATGAACGCCCGGTTCGAGTCGCACGCCGAGCATGAATACATGCACCTCGTCCTCGCCCACCCCGAATGGGAGAACGAGCCCGTCGAGAGCGTCGTATTCAGCCACTACCCCAAACAGGACACCCTGGCCAACCTGTTCCGCCGCATCGGCCTTGACGAACGCGACCACATGAACGAGTCCCGCGAGGAATACGAGCGGTTAACCGGCCGGGAACTGGTTTAGGCCGGGGAGGCTTGGGCCGCCCAGTCAAACCGTCTGCAGGGCGTTCGCCCTGTTCACGCCACCACCGCCTCGCGAATCCGCGGAGCCTTGCCTTGGGGGCTCGGGGGTGCCGGGCTTTTCCTACCGTCCCGGTAGTAGTCCCAGTACTCCTCAAATGCGCGGTCGAAGGAGCGGGTTGACGCGTACATTTCCGCCTGCTCGCCCATCCGCCTCCGAAGGTCCGGGCTCAGGAATAGCGTGGTCATGGCGGCGGCCAAGGCGTCTGCATCATCGCCCGGGACAACCAAACCCGTCTCGCCGTGAATCAGGTTCTCACAGGGCCCGCCCCGATCCGTGACGATCACCGGGAGGCCGCACGCCTGGGCTTCGAGAACGACGTTGCCGAAGGTGTCCGTCGTACTCGGGAACACAAGAACGTCGCATTGATTGTACGCCTTGACGAGTTGCTCCCCTTCGAGGTAGCCGGTGAATGTGCAGGGGGTGCCCCTCATGACGTGTCTCATCTCCTTCAGAAACGGCCCGTCACCCACAATCACGAGGTGGGACTCCAGGTGATTCAACTGCATCTTCTTGAAGGCCTGGCAAAGCACAGAGAGGTTCTTCTCTTTGGACACACGGCCGACATAGAGGAACCTGGTGTTGCCCAGCTCCTCGGAATGACTCCGCGAAGCAAGCCGGCGGAACCGTCCCGTGTCGATCCCCCGCGGCATGATGGATATCTTCTCCTTGGGGATTCCCCGCTCGAGCAGTTCCGACGCCGTGGCCTCCGAAGGGGCCAGGAGCAGATCCGCCTGTTCGTAGAACCACAGCACGAACCGCCACGTCAGATCCTCCATGCCTTCATCTCCGGTGAGTACGCGCGCGTACTGGGGAATCGCTGTGTGGTAGGTCGTGAAGAACGGCAGCCGCAGGATGCGCGCGATGGCGAGCGCCGCCAAACCAACCGGCCCCGGTGTCGCGCCGTGGATGTGGGTGAATTGCTCTTCGTAGCAGAATTGGAGCATGTCGAGCAGTGGCGGGACGAATAGCTTCTGTTCAGGATACTCCGGCGTTTCGTACACGTCCACTGGTTTGAAGTACCGGACTCCGGGAGGCGTTTCCTTGATCGGGCGTTCAGTCGCGCAGGTGACGACCCTGAGTTGCTTCCCGGTTCGTTGCGCTACGTGGGCATGCATGTTCAGCGTCCGCGCCACACCGTTGATCTCCTCGAACGTGTCCGTGAAATGAGCCACCCGCGGCTCAGCTGAATCCTCGCACCCCGGCTGCAGCCGCCTGCGCGCGGTTCGCCCAAAGTCCCGCGATTTCCGATACATCGCGTAGGAGATGAAGTAGGGCGCGAGCAGCGTGTACAGAGCCCCCGCCGAGCCCACCGTGTTGAATAGATCGAATGGGTTGGCCCCAGTCAAACGTTCCACCGCGCTGCGGGACAGGCGAGCCAACATGGTGTTGCTGATCTGGTTGACGAACGAGAACCATTGTTCCGCGCAAGGCAAGCCGGCTACCGGCGCCTCGTCGAGCACCGCGGCCATTCTGGGGTCCCTCAGGATCAGCTTCTGGGCTTCGTATTGGAGGAGCTTCGTAAGCGGCTGTTCCGGGGACGGGGTGGCCTGGGCGCTGCGCCGCCGCCACTGGAAGCAGATCCGATTCAGCCAGGTCGGTTGAGGGCGCTGCCGGCGCTGCAACATGCGATCGAGAAACCGCATCAACACGTCATGCTCGTGGTATCCCGTCAGTTCGAACCGTTCCGTGCAGTACTGATACGCGACACCGTAGATCCCCCGTGCACGCCAGATCGGAGAGCCCGGTTGGGCCACCTTCGCTTGGGCCCGGTTCTCATCGACGCCCCGCAAGAACTCCTCAACCGTGCCGGCGTCCGGGACCTCCGTGAAACCATCGGCGATGTTGAGTCCGCTGTGATCGTCGGAACCCGCCACGAGGCCTTTGATCCATGGCTCGGGGAATCCTGGCTCGATCTCGTGGACATCCGCCAACCGTTCGATGTCCGTAGGCGTGAGGTCCGCGAGCAGCGCCCGCAGAAGATGATTGGAGGCGGGCTCCTGATCGTTATTCAGCTCAAGGCGCTTGAAGAGGAGCAGGCATTGCTCGAACTGCTCGGGTGTGAGGCGGTCGTTTACCGAATAGAAGGGGTGTGCCAACGCGTGGGTAATGTGGTTCCCTTGCAGGTAGGGCACCAACTCGAAAACATCGCTCCGCAATGCGTCGATCTGGGCGAACTGCTCTTCCGACACGCCATACACCAGGAGGTGAATCTTGCAATTGTTCGAAGGGAAGTACGTGGTCACTTCCGCGCTCACGAATACATCGGGCAGATGGGCAATCGCCAAGCATCCGTCAATCGAGTTGTGGTCCGTGATCGTCACGGCATCCATCCCCTTGGCCTTCGCGATGCGATACACCTCGAGGGGGGTCGTGTAGCTCTCTCGGCACCCGAGCTTCTGCAGTACCCAGGCGGAGGGATGCTTGGAAAACGAAGAGTGTACGTGTAGATCCGCTTTCATGTGCTGTTCCTTTGCATGGTGTCTGTTCTCGACCCCGGGTTCGGGAAGCGGCCCAATCATCGAGCCCCTGGAACCGGCTGATAGGCGTCCAACGGGTGCCGGCCCTCCTTCCCCCGGAACCGGCGCAGAGCCCCGGTGTCCGGTGCTTGTCTGCCTGAGAAGAATCCACACGCCCTCGCGTAGCGGACATCGCTGCACCATAACCGGCCGAAGGCCGGATCGGCGAGCAACCGCTTGCCCAGCGCGAACGGGTTGTGCCGCAGTTCCAGGAACGGGCCCAGGAGATCGGAGGGATCGCGGAAGCACTCCCAGTCACACGCCCGGCACGCCGGTGCAGGGCCCCTTGGCGGCACAAGGGCCTCCCCATACGGGCCCAAGTCTTCACTTCCCCGGAAGCCGCATGGAAACGTGTGGGCGCTCTTGGCGTCCACGAAGAAGAACTCCGCGCCGCCGCGGCACGGATATCCCGTGGTCACCCCGTCGCCGTAGTGCCGCGCGAGTGCATATACGCTGCACAATGGGCTGAAGATGCGCAGTTCCGGACGGAACAGGGGAATCGTGTCCAGCAGGGCGCGGAACACGGCCGCCTTCTCCTGGCCGGTGAAGGAAACCACGGGGTCGACGCTCGAGGCACCGTACACTGACACGAGATCCGGCTCGGCCGCGGCCTCGACGCTCATCGGATAGCACGTGTTCGCCATGGTGAACCCTAACCCCGTCACGAACCGGTAGAACCGCGCAAACCCGGTGCGAAACAACTCGTAGAGCGCTTCCGGGTCGCACTGTCCATCGGGCGTGCACGCCTCCCAACGGCCCGGCGTGTTGCGGTTGATTCCAAGATTGGCGGCCGGGTAGATGCCGCACTCGTGGAAGATGGGCAGGGCCCGTTCAATCCCGCGAACCACCCCGTCGAGGCCGCGCATCTCCTCGTGCACTGCCGCGTCGCAGGAGTCGATGCTGATCCACAGCGTATAGAGACGAGTGGCCGCCAAGGCCTCCGCGAGACCTCGCACGCGGGCCTCCCAGCCGGCTTCATCCGCGTTGCGCAAGAAGAACGCGTTCGTTCCAGTCCGGATGTAAGGGATGCCGGCCTCACCCGCGTAATGCACCAACTCGATGAGTTCGTCAGTATGGAGAAAGGGCTCGCCCCCGGTGAACGACAGGGCTTGTACCCCGTTGCGTACTGCCGCGTCGATCATCCGTTTCATCTCGTCTGTTGGGATTTGCGAACGCCGGAACCGGTTCGTCGCGCGGAGTTCGCACTGCGGACACCGTGCGTTGCATGCGTCGGAATACTGAATGACCAACTGGCCCGGAGCCCGGCCGGCTAAGAAAGTCCGTAATCCCTGCATCAACGGGCTTGTTCGGTGTCGGTTGCGCCTACCCATTGGGTCTTGTCCCTCTTGGCGGCCAGCAGTTGGGGCCGTGTTACTTCATGTGGCGGTGCGGTCTCTGGTTCACACAACAGATTGTCCCCTGCCACCGTTTTGCCACGGTTAGTCCCTCGCGACCATTGTGTTACGGGGCCGCCCCATCGCTCATCGCGGAGGTCGTGCGCCGCGCAGAGGAAAGACGAGGGGCCTGGGTAGGAATGCCGCACGATGGTCTGGCGACAGGCGCTACTTGAGTAGGGCCAGGAGCACCTGTCCGAGGTCGGTGTTGTCGAGGTACGGCCCGCGGCGGGGGTCATGATTCACGGCCCGTTGCCGGAGGAGGTCGCTGCCCGCACCCCGGGCATAGAACGGCACGAGCTGGTTGGTGTGCCCATCGTGATGCCATTCGGCACCGGGGAGCCTGCCGCGTCCGTTGTTGACGACAGGTGCCTGCTCGGGATCAGACTTAGGGCCTGTCAAGTAGCCGCATTCGTGGTCGGCGGTGATGATGAGCAGATTGCGCGTCCACCCGCCGTTCATCTCGATCCACTGGACTGCCGTCTCGACGGCCTGGTTGAACTCCACCTGCTCTTCGATCATCCGGCCGAGTTGATTTGCATGGCTCGCCCAGTCGATCGCCCCGCCTTCCACCATGAGGAAGAACCCATCTGGATCCGTCCCAAGCACGTTGAGGGCCCCCAGAGTCATCTCGGCCAGCGTAGGCACATCGCTCGTGGGAAGCGTCTGGTAGGGGTAGTCGTCTTGCTCGTCCTCGTCCACACCTGTACGCTTCTGCTGGGTGGTTGACACTGATCGGAACACACCGGCTACGCGCTTGGGAAGCATCACGCCATGGGCCAGACTCCGGAACTCCTCGCGCGACTGGATGAGTGTCCACGCATCCTCGATTCCATCGCCATCGGCATCGTTACCGGCCTGTCCGGTTGTCAACGCGATCCACGTCTCAAGTCCCGCGACCTTCTCGTATTGTTCCTCGAACGTTTGCCGCAAGTCCTCTGCACCCCAGTCGATGGGGGCCAGCCGGCCATCGTCGTCGAACCAGGGATTGCCCCCGCCCATGATGACGTCAAGGCCGCTCCAGAGGAACATCTCCCGGGCGATCTCGGCGTAGTTGTTGCGGTTTTCATTGTGCGCCACGAAGCCCGCCGGGGTGGCGTGCGACAACTGAACGGAGGTGACGACGCCCGTCGCGCGGCCCGCGGCCTCGGCCGCTTCGACCGCGGTCACGAGTCGCACCTTGTTGCGATCGAGTCCGATGGCGCCTTTGTACGTCTTCGAACCGGTAGCCATGGCGGTGGCGGCCGCGGCACTGTCCGTCGCGCCCGCCTTACACTCCTCGAAGGAACCCCAGATCGCCTCGGGCGAATAGCTGCCGCCATCGGCGTACGTGCTCATCGCAAGGGACACAAACCCTTGTTCATACACCTGTGAGTCCGGCGCGCCGTGCTGGTAGTAGTCGGCCGCCAGGACGTGATTGAAGCCGCAACCGTCGGAGATCATGAGGATCACATTCCTCTGGACGCGGCCCTGCGCTGCAGCCCACTCGGGCACGGCGGCAATCGCCCTGCGCGGCGGCGCCACGTCCGGCACGCCCGGCAGGGCGGTGACGGGAAGGCGCACCGGCATCACACGTGCCGCATGGGCGATGGCCGCAGGCTGAGGGCCCAGCAGAAGAGGACTCTGGCCCGTACACAGTAGAACTCCGGTGAGAGCGATGGCTCTGAGCAAGACGTATCTCCCTGAGTCGTGGGTTTTGCCAACTTGCCGGCCTATTGTGCAGAACGAGTGTTAGGGGCGCGCGAGGACACCGTTGGCGAACGGCGAGATCTCCCAAGCTACGGAGCGGGAATGCGAATGTCCGGGCCCGAACACGCGGCAAGGGCGGGTGCCGGAGAG
>JAFGTL010000700.1 GCA_016934125.1 Candidatus Hydrogenedentota bacterium | reverse complement strand
TGAGCTTCCTGAACCACAAGCCGGCGGGCCGGTTGGGGTTTGTGCGGGCCCAAGGGGACAGGCTTGTGTTCGAAGACGGCACCGTGGCCCGGTTCTGGGGGGGCAATCTGGCGGCGTATTCGTTGTTCCGCAGCAAAGAGGTGATCGAGATCCAGGCGAAACGGATTGCGCAGTTGGGCTACAACCTGATGCGTCTCCACCATCACGACTCGACGGAATGGGTGAAGCCGACGGTGATCGCGCAGGATCGCGACGACTCGCAGCACCTGGATGCCGAGGCGCTGGATCGAGTCGACTACTGGATCAAGTGCCTCAAGGACGAAGGCGTGTACGTGTGGATCGATCTCCACGTGGGCCGGCAGTTCAAGCAGGGCGACGTGCAGAGCCGGTTCGGAACCATCGAGGGTTTCGAGGAAATCGCCCGGGCCAAGGGCGAGGTTAAAGGGTTCTGTTACTACAACGAGGCGGTGCAGGGCCTGATGCGGGACTTCGCGGAGCAGTACCTCACCCACGTGAATCCGTATACGGGCCTGGCCTACAAGGACGATCCGGCCGTAATGGGCGTGCTCATCACGAACGAGAACGATCTGACGTTCCACTTCGGCAACATGATGCTGCGCCCACACGGCAACCTCGTGCACAACGCCCTGTTCGAAGATGCCGTGGCCGCGTTCGCGGCGGCCCATGACTTGTCCCGGGCCAAGACCATGGAAACATGGCTGCCCGGGCCGAGCAAGATCTACCTCAACGAGCAGGAGCACCTGTTCAACCTGTCGATGCTGCATCAACTCGAGGAACTGGGCGTGCGCGTGCCGGTGGCGACCACGAACTACTGGTCGGGCTCGTCGAGTTTCTCGCTGCCATCGCTGACAAACGGCGGCATCATTGATGTGCACAGCTACGGCGAGGCCGACGCGCTCGACGTGAACCCGCGGTACACGGCGAACTACGTGTCGCGCGTCGCGGGCGGCCACGTCGACGGCATGCCACTGTCGATCACGGAATGGAACGTGCCGTATCCGGCCATGGATCGGTTCACGGCGCCGCTGTATGTCGCGAGCGTGGCAGCGCTGCAGGGCTGGGACGCGCCTATGCTGTACACGTACTGCTTCGAGGGATTCCAGAACCAGACGAACGCATCGACGTGGTCGACTTTCCTGGATCCGGCGGTGACGGGCATCACGCCGGCGGCGGCCTTGGCGTATCGTCAAGGGCATGTACGGCCGGCGGAACGCGCCTACTGCCTGCTGTTCGATCGCGAGCACGCCTACTATCGCGCCGTTGACGCGGGCACGAGCGCGACGCTACGAACGCTCGTCGAGACGAGCCGGATCACGGTAGGGCTGCCGGACGTGCCGGAACTCGACTGGGACGCGGCGACACAGCCGGCGGACGGCGTGGCGGTGCTGCGCGATGCGGATCGCGACTTCATCCCGCCGGGCCGGCACTGCGTCGAGTCGGACACGGGCGAGTTGAGGCGGGACTGGGTGAAGGGGATCCAGACCATCGACACGCCGAAGACGCAGGCGGCGTCGGGTTGGTTGGGGGGAGAGGCGATAGCCCTGGGCGACGTCGAAGTGGCGGTGTCGACACCGAAGGCGGTGGTGGCGGTGAGTGCCCTCGATGATCGCCCGCTTGCCGAATCGTCGCGGGCGTTGCTGACCGTGGTTGCGCGTGTGCTGGCCGTGGACAAGCGGCTGCCCTTCCGTTCCGAGCCGGTGGTGGGCACGGTGCGCGTGCGCATGCCGGCGGGATTGAGCGTGACGGCCCTGGATGCGGATGGAGCCAAGGGCGAGAGCCCGGCCGTGGCATACGCGGACGGCATGTACGTCATCGAGCTTGACGGGACGGTGGGCACGCATTGGTTTATGATCGAGTGAGCGGTATCGGAAGGGAATGGCGTCGTGAGTGACGGCGGGTTGAAGTCGTACACGTCGGGGCGGATCGGGCTGAGGAGCCGGATCCGGGAGTTGGCCAGTGCGTATCGCTCGGCCATGCAGGACTTCGGGCCGCTGATCAAGGTGACGGTGGAGCGGCTGCGCGAGGCCGAAGCGTTCATCGAGCGGGAGATCGGAATCCGGCTCGAGAACCAGCGAATCCTCGAGATCGGCCCGGGCCAGAAGCTGACGCAGTTGTCGTATTTCGCCTGCCGCAACGAGGTGGTGGGGATCGACCTCGATGTGATCGCGCAGGGGTTCCGGGTGGGGGACTACGCGCGGATGCTGCGCATCAACGGGCCGCTCCGGATGCTCAAGACGATCGCGCGGAAATCGCTCGGGGTCGATCGGCGGTTCCGGGCCGGACTGGCGCGGGAACTGGGCGTCGAGCGGTTTCCCCCGCTGACGGTGCTTCAGATGGATGCGGCGAACATGGAGTTCCCGGACGCGTCTTTCGACTTCGTGGTGTCGTTCGCCGTGTTCGAGCATCTGCCCGAGCCGGGCCGCGTCCTCGATGAGATCAACCGCGTGCTGAAGCCCGGGGGCGGCGCCCTTATCGTGGTTCATCTCTACACGAGCGATAACGGCTGCCACGATCCCCGGATCTTTGCCGGGCATCGGGACGAACTGCCGCTGTGGTCGCATCTGCGTCCGGAGCACGCGGGCAAAGTCCGGCCGAATTCGTATCTCAACAAGCTGCGGCTGGACGAGTGGCGGGCGGTGTTCCGCGAGAAAGCCCCATCCGTCCGGTTTCGACTCCACCAATACGATCGCGACGCGCTGGCCGGGAGCCTCGCGGAACTGCGGCGTCAGGGCGAGTTGGCGGAGTACACCGACGAGGAGCTCTTGACGGTTGATCTTGCGGCCCTGTGGCGCCGGGAGTAGGCGCAGATCGTGCGCGCGTAACGTGCGCGCACGATCTGCGGTGCGATTGATGGCGTCGGTGCGGGGTTGATAGAATCGCGGGCGGCGCGATCATGCATGGAGGTCGACGATGCCGGTTTTCAATTACGTGTGTGAGGACTGCGGCGCCCGAAACGAACTGCTGGCCCGCGGCGGCGAGGCCCCGCCTTGCCCGGCGTGCGGATCGACACGGATGGTGAAGCAGGCGAGCACGTTTGCACCCGTGGGTGCGGGGGGCGCTCCGGCGCGTCCAGGGCCTTGTCCAAACGCGCAACCGTGTTGCCAGGCGCGCGGCGGCACGTGCCCCTACAGCGAATAGCGGGCCGACGCGGCCTTCTCCCCTGTAACCGCCATCTCCGTAACGGGTTATCATCCGGATGGTAGAATGATTAGGACGTGGCGGCGGTCGGACGAGGGACTGACACAGGCGCTCAGGGCGCTGGACGAGTGAGGACAATGCAGCCCGATCCGGAATACGACGAGCAGGCGGAGAGTCCTTGGGCGTGGCTCACGGAGGGCTGGCGCTGGTTTCGCGCGCGGCACACGGTGAGCTTCTTCCTTCTGCTCATTGTGATTGCCGTGCTTGCGCTGAGCACTCAACTTATCCAGGTTCGAGACAATCCGAAACGGTTCGGTTTCGTTCTCATTCTCCTGTTCGTGTTCTTCTTCGTCGTGATTCTGCGGGCGCTGGTCGATGCCATCGAGATCCTGCGGGGCCATTTCTCGGAACGGGAGAAGATCTACCGGAGCACGCTGGGCGACAAGGAGTTCGTGGACGAGCTGGGCCGGCGCCTGTCCGATAAAGAGGGCGATTCGTGATCCGGTGCGATTCAACGGAAGCACGCACGGCGTACATCTCGCGACACACGAGGTGCATTTCGCATTGGCGGAGAAAATGAAGCATATCCTTGCGATCTTGCCGAATTGGGTGGGCGATGTGGCCATGTGCACGCCGGCGCTACGGGCGCTGCACCGGCGCTTCCCCGAGGCGGAACTGACGGTAGTCGGCCGCGGCTCGGGCTGTGCGCTTGTGAACGGGCTGCCGTACATCGCGCATCGGATCGCGGTGCCTGCCCGGCCCGGGCTGGCCGAACTCGTGCGCGTGGGGCGTTCTGCGCGTCCCTATGCCCGGGATGCGGCCGTGGTGTTTCCCCACTCGTTCCGCGCGGCCCTGCTGGCCTGGCTCACCGGCGCCGGGCGCCGCATCGGTTACCGGCGTGGCGGCCGTTCGCTGTTGCTCACCGAGGCCGTCGAACCGCACCGGGAGAATGGCCGCATCGAGCCGATCTACATGAGCGAGGAGTACCTTGGGCTCGTGGCGGCGCTCGGGGCCGAGGATGACGGGCAAGGGCTGGAACTCGTGGCGGATCCGGAGGCGACGGGGCAGGTTCGAGCCCGGCTCCCCGGAGCCGGGCCGGTGGTAGGGTTTGCGCCGGGCGCGGCGTTCGGCCCAAGCAAGCGATGGCCTGCCGAGCGGTTCGCCGCAGTCGCGGATGCCCTGTCCGAGCAGGCCGGCGCGCGGTGCGTGCTGCTGGTGGGCCCCGGCGAGGAGGACACGCGCGATGCGGTGCTGGCCGCGGCGCGCACGGCGTTCATCCGGTGCGACGGGGGCACGCCGACGATCGATATGTTGAAAGCGACAATCGCGCAGCTCGATTTGCTGATCTGCAATGATTCGGGCGCGCGCCACGTGGCCGTGGCGTTCGGGGTGGCGACGGTGTGCATCCTGGGCTCGACCTCGCCGCGGTATTCAGAGGGGCCGTACGAGCGGGGCGAGGTGCTGCGGGTGGAAGTGGATTGCGGCCCGTGCCAGAAGCCCGTGTGCGAGACGGATCACCGGTGCATGACGCGCGTCTCATCGGAATGGGTGACGGAGCGTGCGCTGCACTGGCTGAAGGGGTAACACCTCCGGCTCGCCGTGTTCAGTCCGTGGGCCCCGGCCGCTTCTATTGCGCGATGGGATTCGCCTCGGCCTGGTGGGCGAGAATCTCATCTGCGCGAGCCTGGGCTGCGCGGGCCTCATCCACCCGGTTGAGCTTGGCGAGCAACCCCGCGTAGGCGTGAAGGCGAACCGCCACGTCCGGGTGATCCTCCCGGAGCACGGTATCCTGGATGTACTCGGCGCGTTCGAACAGTTGCCCGGCCTCATCGAGGCGCTCGAGTTTGGTGCAGAGCACGGCCAGATTCACGAGCGATGTGGCGAGGAACGGATGCTCGCGGCGCTGCGCCTTGTCGTGGATGGCGATGGCGCGCCTCAACAGCTTCTCGGCCTCGACATACTCGCCCGCGTCGTAGTGAAGGAGGGCGAGCCCGTTCAGGCTGCGGCACACCTCG
>JAFGTL010000699.1 GCA_016934125.1 Candidatus Hydrogenedentota bacterium | reverse complement strand
GTGCGGGGACTGCCCGAGATCGATCTGCCCGCGCTCGAATTCGCCGAATTCGCCCGGCTCCGCCTGCGGGAGAAGAGCCTGCGCATGCGCTCGCGCTACGGGGCACCGCAGCGGGACGGGGGGAGCGATTCGTGGGCGCGGTTTGGGGAGGGCCTGGGCCAGCTCCGCGACGCCTTGTCGCGTCTCGGCGTGTTCGACAGGCCGGACGAGGAGGAGGCCGCGGGGCGGCAGGCAGTGAGCGTGCCGTCCGAGGGGTTCCGGGCGTACATCGAGTGGATGTCGGGCCCGGCAGACAGGAAGCTGCTGTTCTCGCCGCCGATGGAGAGGCTCTGGGGACTCGGGCCGGGGGCGTTGGCCGAGCCGCTCGTGCTGGTGTTCAAGGTGAATGCGGAGGGCGAAGTGGTGGACGTGCAGTCGCCGCTGCTGGACGACGCGGGCCTGGTGGCGGAGGCGAGTGCGGCCTTGCGGAGATACCGCTTCGAGCCGTCGGGCGATCCGGACGCGGCCGAGCAGCAGGGCGCCCTGCTTATCGGCGCGGAACGGCACGCGCCATGATCGAGCTCCAGTTGGGAGAGGCCCTGGCGCTGTACAGCATGTTGATCGGGGTGCTGTTTTTCGCGATCTGGATCTACACGGAGGTGGCCTCGTTCCGGATCCGGCGCAAGCTCGAGAAGCAGTACCTCTGGCGTTGCGTATACTGCCGGTATACCTACCTCGACGAGGGGGGGGGGCGCCTGTCCGAATGTCCCCGCTGCAAGAGCATCAACGCGGCGGACGACAAGGGCGCGCGTTTCATCCGGACGGCGCCGCAGGCGCAGGAGGCAACGGCGGACAAGGAGGAGGGGCCGTCGAAGCAGCGGAACACGTCCCGCCGTAAACGGCCCCATCAGCGGCGGCGAGGCCCCCGGAAGCGGTGAGCGGCCGGGGGCGCGGGCCGGAGGTCACCAGCAGGTGCGCCAGTAACCGGGAATCCAGATCCGTTCCGAGACGACGTCGTAGTGGCCGGGGACAAGGCGGCGTTCGTAGTGGCCCGGCGCGAGTACGATGTCCACGCGTCGTCCGTTGACGATCCGGACGCCGTACACGGGCGGCACGTAGACATCCTCCCAGCAGTCGGGCACCCAGATGCGGCGTTGGCGCCACTCGTAGTGGCCTTCAATCCACACCCGGCGCGGGCGGGGCTGGGGCCGGCCGCCCGTGACAACGAAACCCGTCCCAAAGGCCGCGTAGGACTGGCCGGGCTGCACGTGAATCTCGGCGTGAGTGGACGGGTGCCGGTAGACGGGTGCGTCGTTGCCGTGATGCACGTTGGCAAACGGGCTCTGGCTGACGTAGGGCCTGGCGCTCGACGCCGTGACGCGCACCGTGGAGCCCCGAGCGCCCGCGGACATCGTGGCACCGCGCGGGGCTCCCGGATCGGCTGAGGCGGCTCCGGCGACGACGAGGGCGAGGGCGATCGCCAGTGGGGGAAGGACTCGATGGGCTCGCATCATGGCCTGCTCCTCCTTCTTGTCTTGCGGCGGTGGCTCGGGGAGGCCCGAGCCGGTGAGGCCGTCTGAAAGATAAGACGACATTCCGGGCGGGGAATTCAGGTGGAAACGGCGGGGCCGGCCTACGAGAAGAGCTTGCGCAGTTTGCCGAGGAATCCGGGCCGGGTGAGGCGAACGGCCACGGCGCCGGGCTCGAGCTGGGCGGGGGGCGGTGCGGCGGCGACGCGGACGATAGCCACGGTGATGTTGTCGGAGCCGCCGCCTTCGAGGGCGCGGCCGACGAGGGCCCGGGCGGCCCCCTGGAGGTTGTCTGTGCAGAGGGACTTGGCGATCTGGGTATCCTCGACGAGGCCGGATAGCCCGTCCGAGCAGATCATGAGGGTGTCGCCCTGTTTCAGTTCGAGGGAGAACAAGTCAACCTTGACGTTTTCTTTGGTGCCGACGGCGCGGGTGATGAGGTTCCGAAGGGAGTGGGTGCGGGCCTGTTCCTCGGAGAGGAATCCGTTACGCACTTGTTCGGCCACCAGGGAATGATCCTCGGTGATCTGCCAGATGTTGGTGCCGTCCCGCAGCAGGTAGACGCGGCTGTCGCCGACTTGGGCGATGTAGGCGTACTGTCCGGCGAACTGGGTCGCGGAGACGGTGGTTCCCATGCCGTAGTATTCGGGATGGCTCTCGGCCTCTTCGTAGATGCGGCGGTTTGCGCGGACGACGGCTTCGTGCAGCCGGGCGGGGATCGTCGGCTCCGAGCCATTGTAGTACGCATCGGCGATGGTCTGGAGGGCCAGCTTGCTCGCGAATGCCCCGCCGCTGACGCCCCCCATGCCGTCGGCCACGGCCACCATGGTGCCGCGCCGCTCGGCGGTCACACGATCCTCGGGCGCGCAGAGCAGGCAGCAGTCCTCATTGCGCGTGCGCTTCTTGCCGACGTCGGAGATGAGGTGGACTTGCAGGTATCCGCCGGCCCATTGATGTTCGAAGTAGCCGCCATCCTCGGGGCCGCTCCGCGTCAAAGGAATCGATGCCATCTATCTTCCCGAAGCCTTAGCCGAAACATCGGCGGCCGGAAGTCGCGCCGCCGGGCCTAGACACATGGACAGATCATCACTGCGAATGAATTGTAGTGGGCCGTCCGGGCCTTTTGCAACTCAACCGCGGAGAGCCGTCGCCGAAGTCGAGGCACTACCGGTGCGCGCATGCCGACACGGCACGGGGCATGGCGGGGGAGTGCCGGGGGTTGGGCCGGACGCCGAGGGGGCTTTCCTGTCGCCGGGGATATTCACGAATAATGCGCATACTGCAGGGTGGCTCTTGGTCGACAGTATGTCACGCGTGACAAACCTGTATCCGCTTCCGGATTGGTCAACCGGAACTCGCCGCAGATCGCATTGCGGGGCAGGGAGTTAGCGGGTTCGTGTTTTGGCACGATTCATGCTGTAGTGTCGAGCGGTTGCGGAACCAATAAGGGTGTGTATGACAATGACTGCATCATGGAGATGGAATAACATGAAACGCGGGGCTTTCTCGACGACGTGGCGCGTACTGGCAGCAGCAATCGGCATCGTGTGCGCGATGCCGGCCACAGCGAGCATCACGGGCATTACGGTAGACGGCAACCTGAGCGATTGGGGTGTGTCGGCGCCGTTGTGGCTGGACGGAAACGACTGGACGCCGGACTCGGACGTGCTGGCGTGGATGAGTGAAGACGGGCAGATCGGCCCGGGCGTCGGAG
Source organism: Candidatus Hydrogenedentota bacterium (assembly GCA_016934125.1). GTDB lineage: Bacteria > Hydrogenedentota > Hydrogenedentia > Hydrogenedentales > SLHB01 > JAFGTL01. The sequence continues at coordinate 727 of JAFGTL010000699.1, read as the reverse complement.
GCCAGGCGTTCGATCTGGAGGCGATGTATCTCTATCTGTCCGGGAACACCTTCTATTTCGCCATGGTAACGGGCATGGGCCCGTACGGGGCAATGGGCGTTCTGCCGGGGGACATCTTCTTCGACGTGGGAGCGGACGGCTCGTACGACTTGGCGGTGATGAGCATCTACCGCGGCTACGGCGCACCGGCGGGAAGCGTCTGGACGGGCACGGGCGACTGGTATTACCTGCCGACGGATTTTCCGGCGTCAGCGCCTTACGCCGTGGATCGGCATGATGCGTCGTGGGCGGGGATGACGAACGCGTATGCGTACAACGCCACCGCGTACGGGTATGCCCATTGGGTCGTGGAATTCAGCGTCGATCTGCCGGCGGATGTCCTTGCGGCGTTGCTGGAGAGCGGGACGCCGCTGTCGGTGCACTGGACTCAGGGCTGCGGAAACGACGTGGGCGAACTGACGTGGGCCGGCGGCAAGACGGTGGTGCCGGAACCGACTTCGTTCCTGCTTCTGGGCATCGGTATTGCGGGGATCATCGTGCGGAGACGATTCGTCAAGTAAGCCCTTGGCACGGCCCCGAGTCGATAGGGCGCGAGCGTATACGGGCGCGGCAGTCATGATGGCTGCCGCGCCCGATTCTGTGTGCGCCAGGCATGGCACAGTTCTTATGAGGTGAGAGTCCTCTGCAGGCCCTGATAGTGGGAACTGCTAGGCGAAGGCAACTGCGC
>JAFGTL010000063.1 GCA_016934125.1 Candidatus Hydrogenedentota bacterium | reverse complement strand
GGATATCGCACTCGCACGCGCCGATGAGGCCTTCATTGTTCAGCTCGTGGAACCCGAGGCACGGATAGGCGTGGATATGGCCGCCGTAGAATCCGCCGAGACAGTTGATCGTGATGGCGTTGGCGCCGTGCTTCTTCAACACGTCCTTCATGCCGAGATACATGCACGCCGAGGTCTCGAGGGTTTCGCGCGACACGTCCTCGATGGCCGTGGCCGCCTTCTCCCACCGGTCGGCGATGGCCCGGGCCTCGTCTTTGTCGGCCTTCTCCCAAGCCTCATTCACCTCCGCAAACGCCACGTACTCGAGCGGGATCTCCATGTAGGGATCCTCGGCGCTGGCCTTCTCGTCGCGCACCGCGAGGATCTTCGAGGCGCGCATCGCTCGCAGGCACTCTTCCGGCGACACGACCGACACGGGATCCGGCGTGCAGGTGAGATCGCCGGGCTTCGGCGTCCCCTCGGCACGGACGCGCGCCGTGGCCGCGACGAAATCGGCTGCCGAGCCTCCCTCCTTCACGAGACTGAAGCAGCGCACCGCCGCGACGTGATCGGCCATCCGCGACGACGCCACGAACCCGACATTGGGCGCCTGGCTGCGCAGGAACCCGGCCGTATACACCAGGAATCCGCCGCTGCCGCCGAACTGGAAGTCCGCATAGAGCACCGGCTTCCCCGACTGCGCGATGCTCTGGACGACGCGGTTCCAGCAGTTCAGTTGATACACCACGTAGCCGTCGACGGGCGATGCGGCGTCCTCCGCGAGGATCTTGTCGGCCTCTTCGGCGCCCGACGCCATGGCGGGCAGGAACTCGAAGTCCGGGCAGCCCTCGGCCAGTTCCGTGTTGATGCGTTCCATGACGGGGCGGAAGTCGAACCCTATGTTCGGCCAGTCGGGCCGCGGCTGCACCTCGGCGTGCAACGAGTACACCACCCGGATCCGCGTCTTGCGCGCATCCGCCGCCACGCGGGCATCCTGGGCCGCACGGACGGCCCGCGGCGCCGCCATCACGCCCGCACAAGCCGCGCATCCCGCCGCCAGAAACCCCCGCCGCGTCACCCCGCACCCCGGACAACCTCGAACCGCAAAACGTGTCTTCATCTGCCGGCCCTCCCCTGCTTCTTCTTGTGCACCTGGAGACACTCTAGCACCGGCCCGCGCCGGTTTCCACAGGGGCGCCCGGCGGGGCGAGCGCCCCCCCACACACTGCACACTTCTTGCCCCCGCTCCGTGATCTTCGTGGCTCCGTGTGCGGCATCTTCTCTCTCATTTCTCACACGGACACAGAGCCGGATAGGCCCCTGTTGGGCTGCCCGGGCCACTCCGATCCGTGCAATCCGTGTGATCCGTGGTGAAAGAAAGGCCCGAAGAATCGACAACCACGGATTAGGCGGACTACTCCGATGGAAGATGACAGAAGCAGACTCCACACTCGGGGCCCGCTCCGTGATCTTTGTGGCTCCGTGTGGGAAGGTATTCGATGCTCTTTCTCACGCAGAGCCGGAAGCCATCGCACCATACATGCCCCCGAAGGGCCCCGCCCGGCTTTCCTTCCAACGCTGAGGAGGAGCCCGCAGCCCACCGCGTCACTCCCTTCCTGGAACGGTTCCGATCCGCGTCCATTGGTGTCCGTTCGTGGTTGATGCTCCGCCACTCGTCTTCGCTGGAGCACGCATCCGCCCAATCTTCCGGAACGCGACGCCCAAGTCCGAGTTCACCGACATCCGCACGTAATCGTCCCTGCCGACGGGGCGCAAGCGCCAATGCCCTCGAATACTGTCCTCAGGCGCGTTCTCGTTGTATCCGACGTGGCCATGATGGACATTGTACACGTCTTCCAGGACCAGTCTGCCCTCTGCCGCGTCGTACTCCCAAGTCCCCGATGCCTTGAGGATCGCCCCGGTGTCGTGTAACGTCACTGTCTGTGTGAAGTGTCCGTCCGGGAAAAGGGTGATGACATCTGTGCAGCGGGGCTCAGTCGCTACGTAGACTCCTACCAACTCGGCTCGGGACGGACGCCCCCCGCAGCCGGCAATCGCGAGTACTGCGAGCATGAGAGCTACGTCTCGGACTAAGAGCCTGTGCATTTAGCCGGCAAGTCCTCTCTCCATGTGAACGTCTGACGCCCATCGCGCACTGGGCCTCTGGTGCCGCTCTCGATCCACTTTCGATGGTAGAAGAACGAACGCCTCGACATGACGCTTCTCAAGGTGCAACGCACCCAACATGTGCCGGCCCGATGGCTTCCCGTGCACCCGCGCACGGCCTAGGTCGTCAACTCGTTGGCGTCGTTGTACGTCATGGCATAGGTGGCCGTGTCCGCCCCGTCAAGCATCCCGGCCCCGGATTTCGCCCCTGTTGCCATACCCGCAGTCTAGCACAGATGGCCCTCCCGCGCGACAGGAATGGGGATGCATCCGAGGCAAAAGCGGATCCCGCAAATAATAGGTGACTGTCACTATTTATTCACTATTTATTCAATTTATTCGCGGATCTGGGCCGCCCTCGCGCCCGTCGAGCGTGCCGCCCCGCCATTCGGCGGGGCTCGGGAGGGGGGCGGCTGCGCAGCACGGCTTCCGTCGTGCGGCCTCGCGCTCGCTCTGCGCGGCTCTGCGTCCTCCGCGCCTCGGCGTTCGTCTTTCCCCGATCCGCGTCCATTGGTGTCCAGTCGGGTGCGCTTGTTCATTCGCGGTTCAAGAATCTCGTGTCGCGTGCGGGGGTGGCGGTTTGACCGCGGCGGGTAGCCTGAAAAGGGATCGCCCCCGCCCCTCGGCTGGAGGGGCGGGGGCGTGGGATGGGGGAGGTGAGACCCTCACTATGTAACCCGCCGTGATCGCGGGGAAATCAACCCTCCACGTGCCCGAACCGGGCGCGCGGCGTTGCGCCTATGCGGTGAGGTCGAGCGCCTCCAGGATGCCGTTCTGGAACGCGGCAAGAATGGAATTGCTGTCTTCACCGAACAGACTCGTCAACAGACTGTTCTCGAGATAGGCCTCCTGAACCGAGCGGGTGCTCGTGAGCGCGCTGCTCGAGCTGTCGGAGTCGTCTTCGGATTCGGCAGGCGGAGGCCCCGGGGGCGGCCCCTGGTGGGATTCCATCCTGCTCACGAGATCCGTCTCCAACTCCTCCTGATCGAGCAGCCCGTTGCCGTCGGCGTCTATCTCCTCGAACAGATCCTCCGAGAAACCGGATTCCTCGATGGTGAGGGCGCCGTCCTCATCGGTGTCCAGATCGCCAATCATGCGCGCAACCATGTCTGCGGCCGATTCGCTGAGATCCACCGACTCGGGCCTCGGGGGAGGCGGCGGGCCGGCCGGTTGGGCCTGGCTCGCCATGTCGGCCTGGATCTCCTCCAGACTGAGGACGCCATCGCCATCGGTGTCGATCTCCCCGAACACATCTTCGGAGAGGCCGACTTCGTCGATACTGAGGGCACCGTCGCCGTCGGAATCTGTGTATTCCAGAAGCCGACCGGCCATCTTCTGAGCGTATTGGCTCATATCGACGCCCCCGAGCTGACTACTGAAGCCACTAATCGCGCCAATAGCCATGTTCTACCTCCTTGTGTCTTTGGTTGTGGCAACCCGCGGCCAAAGAGGCGTCCTTCCTCTTCGCCCATAGGGCGGGCCGCCTTGTTCGTTCCCCGCGCGGCGATCTCCCCGGGGCACACCACCTCCTGATCCGCTAGTGCATGCCCCGCGCGCCCCGGTTACACCCACGCGATGAGCGCAACCGGGGCAGGACGAACGCAGGGCAAAGGAGGGGCCCGCCGCGCCTCGTGCGCCCCGCGCGCCTCCTGCACGCACCGCTTGCGCCCGATAACCCGCAACGCGTTCCTCCGGTGTTTCCCGGTTCCGCATTCCCTTGCCGCCCAGGGCCACCTGGCACGCCCAAGCCGGCACACCGGGCCCGGTGCGCCTCAACGAAGGGCGTGTTCCGTGAGGGGAGGAAGCAACTCGCGTGCCCATTGACGCGGCCGGCAAAAACGGGGAACCGCGGGCGGCGGCGGATCGGCGGAAGTGCTACAGGGATAGATAGATAGTGGAATATGATAAAGGGAATGGGCGGCGTGCGGCGGGGCGCCGCGGAACCCCAGGCGGGAAAACCCTTCCGGGGCGCGGCATCTTTGTCCGCCCGGCCCGCCGGAAGGCGAAACCGGGCGGCCGCACTCGGGCGGCCGCCCGATCCCGTGGGGAAAAAGGCCGTGACCGTCAATGTGCGCCCTGCACGGAGTTGGGTGACAGCAGCACATCAAGGAGGTTCTCTGTGCAAACGGGCGGTGACTGAGCAAAGTCACGGCGCGACCGACAGGGTTGGTTTTTGGGAACGTGCGCGGCGGAATCAGTCGCGCGGCGGGATACCCAACCCGGGTGTTCGGAACGGCGGCGACCCATTACCACTCGTCCCGTCTGCCCGGATATCGGCCTGTCGGCAGCACATTGTCCGGGTAGCCCGCATTCCCGTTCGCATCGCACCGCGCCTGTCAGTTCAGGGCCTGGATTCAACTGGCTTTCGATTGAGTAGTGGCCGGAGTGGGCTAAACGGTTACACTGCCGCGAAATGAGGGGGCACGGAGTCGGGCCGAAGCCCCCGCCCGGCACATGCCCCGCTCGCTTCCCGGGCATGGAGAATCCGTCCTGCCAAGGGGCTAGCAGGCGACGTCGGGCTCAAGCCGGCCGGTTACCAGGGGTTGGCGGGCGCCATGTCCCAGGCGTCGGCGGACACGAGGGTTGCGGGGCCGCCCGTGGCGAACAGGGCGACGCCGAGGCTGTCGTCCCGGGTAGGATAGGCGCGTTGCACCACGGCTTGGCGCTCGTTGGCGAACACCTCGATGATGGAGCGGTCGAGGAACACGCGCAGGCGGAGGCGTTCGCCCGGGGCCAGTTCGAAGGGGGCCTCCTGGGCCGTCACCGGCGGGTTATCGCCGCTCATGACGTAGGAGAGATAGGCGATCCGGGGATCGAGGGTCGATTTGGCCAGGTCGATGCGCAGGCATTTGGCCGCGGCATCATAGACAATGACCGTTTCCTCCTCGCCGCCGGGCGAGCAGCGCACCTTGAGGCCGACTTGGGCGGCGTCGCCGGGGTCGATGTCGAAGTCGAGTTCGAGGCAGTCGCCGCGGACGTCCTCGAGGGGGAGGGGCGCGCCGTCCACAAGGCGCAAGTCTTTGGTATGGCGTGGGTTCATGCGGAGCATCTCGAGTTCGGTCACGGGCGCCATCCGGAGGGCGCCATCGTCACCGAGCCAGAGGTGGCGGGGGAGGCTCATGGTGCCGCTCCAGCCGGTGCGGAGGGCCTCCTCGCGGGGGCGCCTGTCGAGCACCCAGGCCCACATGATCCGGCGGCCCTGGCCGTCGAGGAGGCTTTCCGGGGCGAAGAAGGTGCCGCCGGGCCAGTTCATCCAGGCGTGCGACTCGGGGTAGAACGTCTCGTTCTCCCACCGGCCGAGGTAGTAGCGGCAGCCTCGTTTGTGGCTGATACACAACAACATATGGCGGTCGCCGAGGGCGAAAAAGTCCGGACACGAGATATCGTCGTCGGGGTGTACGCCGGGCATATCGTGGTCGAGGATGGGGTGCAGGTATTCCCAGTCGAGCATGTCCTTCGAGCGAAAGAGGGTGGCGGTGGCGCCGCTGCCGGGATGGCCGCCGAAGATGGCGTAGTAGGTGTCGCCCTCCACCCAGCCGTGGGGGTCCCAGGAGCGGTAGAGGCGGGATTCGGGCGAACCCTCGGCCGGATTGGGCACGATGGGGTTTGACGGGAGCTTGGTGAAATGGATGAGGTCGTCCTCGGCGCTGGTGGCGATGCAGTTGCCCGCGTTGACGCCGTGGTAGAGCATGGTGGCCTCGCCCTTGAGGTTGACGAAGCAGTTGCCGCTGAAGATGCCCTGATCGGGATCGCCCGGGGCGGGGAACAGGGCGGCCGGGTGGAACCGCCAATGGACGAGGTCGGTGCTCGATGCGTGCCCCCAGCAATGGCCGCGCTCATCCTGGAAGATATAGCAGAGGTGGTACTTACCCCGCCAAAAGAGGGCGCCGTTCGGATCGAAGGGCATGCAATAGCCCTCGGGCGTCACGAAATGATAGGCGGGCCGGTTGGGATCCGCGAGGAGGGCGGCGCGATGGGCGCGGACGGCCGCGAAGGCCTCATCCCCGCGCGCGCCGGGCGCGGAACTGTCGAGCCATTGCGCGGCCTGCCCGGCCCGGGCGGCCACCAGGAAATCGCCGTCGCCGTCGAGGTGGAGTGCGCCGTCGTGGACGCGCGCATCGCCCACGAGCAGCACATCCGTGAACGCGCCCATGCGATCGGCCACCGTTCCGTCCTGGAACGACCACCAGGCCAGGGGCGGCGGCTCGGAGGCCACATGGGGCTCGAGTCCGGCGATCTGCTCGGCGGTGAGGGGCCGGTCGTAGATGCGGGCATCGTGGATGGCGCCCGCGAAGCAGGCCTTGTCGCCGGCCTCGATGTGGCGCAGGCCCATGATCGCCACGCTGCGCGGGCCGAAGGACGCGGGTGCGCCGATGGTGTGCGTCGAATAGGGCTGCGCGTTGCGGAACACGGCCACCTCGGCGCCTCGATAGACGATGGCCACCTGGACGAGTTCGTCGGGCCCGGCGGTTTCGGCCGGGCACGCGTCCTGTTGCCGGAGGGTGCGGTTCCAGTGATCGCTGCCCGCCATCCACCGGCCCCGGGCGATCTCGCCGAACACGATGGCGTCGAACCGACTATCCTGGCCGTCGAGGCACAGGGCGCTGCCGCCGTGCTGATCCGTGTTGGCCAGGCGCACCCACGCCACAAGGGTTTTGTCCGCAATATCCGGCATCGTTTCCGCCTCCCCTGGGCGGGCGCCCGCGCCCGCGACGACCACCGCCACCATCATGGCCGATCCGGCCAACCAAGGCCGTCTCCAGCGCATTGTTCCGCCTATCATAGGTGCTCCTTTCGCCCGGCCGGGCGGCCCGTGGCCCCCGCATTGTAGGGGGCGGGGGGCAACCCGTCAACGGGGACGTGGCGCGGTGCAATCGCACTTGATCCAGCCGCAGGGCACGTTCCGCTTCCCGCAGTTCCGGAGAATGCTGCACGTTCTTCAGCGCTCGCTCCCCGGGGCAGGCTCGGGCCCGCGCCACAGGGCGTGGGTTCAGCCGTCCCGCCGGGACTGGCTGAAGGGGCCGGC
>JAFGTL010000062.1 GCA_016934125.1 Candidatus Hydrogenedentota bacterium | reverse complement strand
CTGCTGGTATTCGAGCGGGCCCAACAGGCCGGCCAGGGGGCGCTCGAGGATGTTGACGGCCAGCATGGCCTCGTCGAGCCAGATCGCCGGATTCTGGAGGTAGCGGCCCAGCCGGAACGCCGCCCCGAGGGCCATCAGCGCCCACGGCAGCCATGCCGCCGCGAGGAATCGATCCAGCCGGTTCCCCCCGGCCGGATCAAACGGCAGCGAGATCCGCTCCGGATACTTCACGCGACCCTCCCCCGGCGGCGTTCACGCCCGGGCGTCACGCGCCCTCCGTACGCCTCTTCAGCCAGGCCAATCCGTACTCCCAAGCCGCATCGAGACACATGGCGCAATGCACCGCGTCGTCCCGGGTGCCCGGTTCCGGCACAATGTCCTCCCGGCAGAGCCCGCCCGGTTCGAGCAACAGCGCCGGCACGCGCGGGTTGGCCTGCCGGGCCCGTTCGAGGGCCTGGTTGGCGCCCGGTTCGTCGCCCGAAAGCAGCCGTTCGAGCACGCGCCCCCACAGGAACAGGGCCCGGGGTTCGTCAGGGAACTGCTTGAACAGGCCCTGGGCGTTCTCGAGATCTTTGAGTTCCAGATAGGTGGCCAGGAGCCGGAACCGGACGGCGGCGATGTCGGTTTTGTCCTGCGTGAGCAGCGTGGCCCAGTGGCGGGCCGCCTCGGGAAGCCGATCGAGCGACGACAGCGCATCCGCCAGGGCGAGCCGGGCCCGGAGATAGGGAAGGGCGGCGATCCGTTCGGTCAGCCGGCCCGCGTATTCCTCGAACACGGCCTTGCCGAGTCTGGCCTCGCCTTTGGCGACGGCGATCCGGAGTTGCTCGATCCACTCCTCGTCCGTGTTCGTGTCGATCTGCGCCTTGATGCGCAACGCGTCCACACAGTCCGGATCGAGATCGAGCGCCTCCTCGGCCAAATCGAGTGCCTCCTCCTCGTCGTCGGTATCCATGGCCTGGTAGGCGAGGAGTTGGGCCTCCTCCGTCGGATCGTTGTCCACCACCCCCTTTGCGAGAGTCGCTATCTCGCTTTCGGGAAGGGTCGCCAGATGAGCCGCCAGTTCCTCTTGTGTCGCAAACCCGAGTTGCTCGGCCAGCCGTTCTCTGATCCGCATGACGAACTCGGGCAACTCCGTTCCAGCCATCGCGGCCTCATCGCCGGCATCGTCCGCCGGGGAGGACAAGGCGCCGAGCCGGCCAAACCGGCGGTTGGCCCCTTCCACGGTGAACGCTTCCGCGTCCCAGTCCTTCCCCATCCATTCCGCGATCTCGCCGTAGTACTCGTCCTCGGGATCGGCCAGGATCGCCACCTTCTGTTCGTATCCCCAGATCCCCCCGCTGTCCTCGGCCGGGCACGCCCGGGCCCCGTCCACGCACACCGGATACTCGACGCCTGCCTCGGGCTCGATGGAGCGCTCGAACACGATCTCGTGCTCCCACGAGTCCCCGAAATCGTATTCGTAGATGAACTTGCTGCGCGGGCCGCCGACCACCCAATCCAGCCGCACCGCCGCCTCGTCTTCCATGCTCTCGAGTTCGGGATGGGTCTCGCCGTAGTGCCTGCCCTTGATCGTGAACTGGTGGAGATGGTCGTCCTCCCAGCCCATGGCCGCCTGGAGCACGTGGTGCAGCCCTTCGAGCGAGATGCCCCGCGGCACCTGGATCCGCCGCCAAATCGGCGGATCGCTTCCCCGGAGCGTCACCTTGAGCTGGTAGATCGGATGGGGCGCCTTGTCCCGCTTGGCCGCCTTCTTGCCGTTCTTGCTCTTCTTCTTCGCTGTCACGCAATCTCTCCTTGTCCCGGCCGGTGTCAGTCCGCCTCTTTTGCGTACAGATCCTTCCAGAGGATCCCGGCGCCTTCGCCGGTGTGCAGTTGCAGCGCGAAACTGCCCTCGAACAACTGCTGGCCTTCGTCGACGAGATCGAGCACGGACGCCCCGTTCACCCACGTCCGGATTCGGTTGCCCACGCACTCGATCTCGATCTCGTTCCAGTCGCCCGAGCGCAGGGCGTACGCCACGCTCGACGCCGGATCGGGTTTCACGAGCCAGCCTCGCTTGTAACTCTCGTACACCCAGCCCGTCGGCCCCGGGCGGCCCGGCGCCACCTCGCCCTGGAGGCCCGAGATGAGCGGATAGCCGTCGTCGCGGAGTTTGATCGTCGAGTGGTAGAAGAGCCCGTAGTTGCCCTCGCCCAGCATCTTGAACGTGCCCCGCACCCGGAAATCCTTCCACGTTTCGACGGTGGCCAGGTAGCCTTCCGAGCTTTTCGGGCCGCGCGTGCCCGAGATCGCCCCGTCGATGACCTCCCACTTCTCCGAGCCCCATTCCTTCCAGCCGTCGAGCGAGGCGCCGTCGAACAACGCCCGCCACGTGCCCACCCGGCCGTAGTCCTTGAACCGCAGGTTGCGATAGCGGATCTCGGTGGGCGCGTCGCCCTCGAGGCCCAGCACCTGGAGGCCGAGGAACCCCTTCGTGAACTTCGCGTCCCGGCCTTTCACGGCCGTTTCGCCGTTCACCCGGATCCAGATCTTGTCTTCCTGCGCCCACACCGACAAGGTGTTCCAGCCCGTCGGATCGACGGCGTCCTGGGCGGCGGGTTTCGGCTCGGCGAGCCAGCCCCGGCCGTGTTCATCCACCAGCGAGCCCGTGCCCTCTTTCTTGCGCGTCTCGACGTTCGCCTGGTAGCCGTACACCTCCTGTTCGAGATCTTCCACGGCCACATCCGGCGGAATCGGCGTTTCGGGAAGCTCGTGGCCCCGGAACTGGACGCCCCCGTTGCATGGGCGCGGCGTCTGGAACTCGACCTCGAGCTCGAAGTCGGCGTACGCGGCCTCCGTCACCAGGAAGGCCACCTGCCCCGGCGCCGCACGGCCCACCACCTCGCCGTTCTCGATTGTCCACTCGCCGCCGATCACGCGCCATCCGGCCAGATCCGCCCCGGGCGTCAGATCCACCCATTCCGGCTCGGCCGCCTGCGCCGCAAAACACACCGCCACCACGCCCAATATCATTCCACCGATTCGCATCGTACGATCTCCCCGCATATGCCTTGCCCAAACCGCCCCTGTCCTACACCAACCGGCCCACCCCGCGCAAGCAGACACGCGCGAGGGGGGCGCCGAACCGGGACGTGACAGGGACGACGAGGGGAAAGGCTTCGACTCAACAAGGCCCGTCAGTCCTGACAGGAAACCGTCCGGGCTACGGGCGCGGCGGCGCAGAGACTGTGTGCGGTTCGGAGGCGCCTGACGCGCCTCGGACTGCACCAACAGCAATCGGGGGTACACACTCGCCGATGACAGCGAGCCGCACGCGCGTGCCGTCAGTCAATTCCAGGAGGACGTGACCGTTGATCGGGCCGTCAGCCTCATCTGACAGGAAGGAGAAAAAGAAATCTTCGTCTCTGCCGCGGGGTATGCGGCGGAAGTCCAGCCCTTCCACGTCGGTCGAGATCCTGCGAACGCTAACGCCGTCCTTGAAATGGGCGCGGACTACTCGATCCCGCGTGGTTCCGGCCGGCACGTAGCCAAGATGCAGTTGCCACGGATGGAATTCGGCGTTGCCAGTGACGATTCCAGACACACGCGCCTGCACCTCCGGGAACTCCGGTAGGTTCGTCTGAAACGTGATGGTGTCACAGAAGGGGCCGAGAGGCGGAAGGCCCAGAACCCTCACGCGGTACACTACGGAACGATCGTCAACGTGCGCAGCATCGATGGCGGGCGCGAGGCTTGCTCTACGCCCTTCCACACGGACTTCCTCGATGGCGAGCGGCTCCGTGCCGAAGTTCTG